>NZ_PZKQ01000022.1:0-206711 GCF_003046645.1 Escherichia sp. MOD1-EC6475
GTTCAGGGGGCCAGTCTACCCAGCTCGCCGTATGACTATCCGGACAATAATCTACGACATACAAAGAGTAGTCAGGATTATAGCTGCTCAGGTTGTGTGCCAGAAAAGGGAAAAATATAAAAGGTATCAGCGCCAGCAACAAGATACAGGTTTTTTTCTTGTTGTTCGTCAGGATGCTATTTCGTCCATAACAGTAGAGAGCCAGTGCGGTTAAGCAAATGAAACTTAGCTGGCGAAATAGATATAATATGGAAATATCATTCGACTTCGTCTGAATAAGTGTGCTGTCATTGATAGGCTTATGAATAATGAAAATGGTTTCAGTTAAATAGAAAAGACCACTTAAAAAAGCAAGACTTAAAATGAGTGTTGGGAAAATATCACGCTTAATGAAATATTTCATTAGCATGAAAAGAAAGATGATGGAGTTGAGGAAAAATAAAGCCACAACAACCATCAGGTAATTCATCTGCGGGATGAGTTTTATATTGGTGTTTTCGTTATATAAAGTGGTGATGCAAAATAAAATTAATGTCAGTAATAAGCTGAAAATAAAAAAGCTTTGAGCTTTTAATTTTTGTGTACCCATAGAAACCATAAAAAGGAGAGCAATGTGAGTGCTGGATTTTATTGATGGCAGAGATATATAGTTTTGACCAGGATCAAATTTCCTTATCGATAAAAAAATAATTAAAGAATACCCCTGAAAAAAAACGTGTTAACAGAATTATTTTTTTCGAATGATTTTTTTATGGAACTAAATTCTGTAAAGCTGATGCCGACATATTTAAAGAAATTGTAAACTAACGTATGTAATAAATGAATTAATTTACAGTGAGCTAAAAATCAGCCAGGCAATAATGACCCGGCTGATGGTTTTAGTCTTTAGTAGTTGCATTTTGTTTATGGAATAGCTCGCGGAACACCGGATAAATATCATCCTGATCGCGGATATGCTGCATCGCAAAGTTTTCGAAAGTAGATTGCAGATGCTCATATTCCCGCCACAATGTTTGATGAGCGCGGCGGGTAATTTCGATATAGCTGTAATAACGAACAACGGGCAACAATTTTTTCGCCAGAATTTCATGGCAAAGTGGAGAGTCATCAGCCCAGTTATCGCCGTCCGACGCTTGTGCAGCGTAGATATTCCACTGTGCCGGGTTATAACGCTCTTTCACTACCTCATCCATCAGTTTCAGGGCGCTGGAAACAATGGTGCCGCCAGTTTCCTGTGAGTAGAAAAACTCATGTTCATCAACTTCTTTCGCCTGGGTATGGTGGCGGATATAAACGACTTCGACGTTCTTGTATGTTCTGCTGAGAAACAGATACAGCAATATATAAAAACGTTTGGCCATATCTTTTGTGGATTGATCCATCGACCCGGAAACGTCCATCAGGCAAAACATCACCGCCTGACTGGAGGGATCGGGGCGTTTCTCATAATTCTTGTAACGTAAATCGAAGGTGTCGATGAACGGAACACGTTCAATTTTGGCGCGTAATTCGGCAATCTCTTTGCGCAGCCGTTCCTCTTCCAGCAATTGCGCAGGTTCACTGTTGCTGATGATGGCCAGATTTTCTTCCAGAGCATGAAGTTCCCGCCGCTTGCCTGCGGTCATCGCGGTACGTCGCGCCAGTGAGTTCTGCAATGAACGCACCACGCTGATATTGGCAGGAACGCCGTTAGCGGTGTAGCCTGCCCGATGCGTTTTATATTCGGTCAACTGGCGTTGCTGGTTTTGTTTCAGATTGGGTAAGGCTAAATCTTCAAACAGCAGGTCGAGATATTCGTCTTTCGAAATCTGGAAGACAAATTCATCCTGACCTTCACCGTCCTGACTGGCCTGACCCTGACCACTGCCGGAGCCACCGCCGCCGCCTTGGGGACGTTCAATTCGATCATTCTGTACAAAATGGTCATTGCCCGGATGAACGCGATGGCGCAGGCCGCCACGCCCCTGATGAAACATCGGTTCGCTAATATCTTCCGTTGGGATAGAAACGGACTCGCCGCTGTCGACGTCGGTCACCGAACGCTTATTGATGGCCTCGGAGATCGACTGTTTGATTTGCGCTTTATAACGGCGTAAAAAACGCTGGCGATTCACCATGCTTTTGTTTTTGCCGTTCAGACGCCGGTCAATAAACCAGGTCATATGCCCCCCGTACTGCATTTGCCAACTGTATGCTGCACCTGTATTGCCGGATACGCTTCGCTTATCCGGCCTGCGGTTCGCTGTCGTTGTCGGCCCGGTAACATGTACACCGGGCCGTTGTTGTTAAGACGATTTACGTACGCGCAAATACCATTCGCACAGTAAACGCACCTGTTTACGGGTGTAGCCTTTTTCCATCATACGGTCGACAAAATCGTCGTGTTTCTTCTGCTCGTCGGTTGAGGTTTTGGCGTTAAACGAAATGACCGGCAACAACTCTTCGGTATTGGAGAACATTTTCTTCTCGATAACCGTGCGCAGTTTTTCGTAGCTGGTCCAGTTCGGATTGCGTCCGCTGTTATTCGCCCTGGCGCGCAGCACGAAGTTGACAATCTCGTTGCGGAAATCTTTCGGATTGCTGATCCCCGCCGGTTTTTCAATTTTCTCCAGCTCGGCGTTAAGAGATTCGCGGTCAAACAGCTGCCCGGTATCCGGGTCGCGATATTCCTGATCCTGGATCCAGAAATCCGCATAGGTGACATAACGGTCGAAAATGTTCTGCCCATATTCGGAATAGGATTCGAGATAAGCTGTCTGGATCTCTTTACCGATAAACTCGGCATATTTCGGGATCAGATAACCTTTCAGGAACTCCAGATAGCGTTCTGCCTGCTCTTGCGGGAACTGCTCGCGCTCAATCTGCTGTTCAAGAACGTAGAACAAGTGAACCGGGTTAGCCGCCACTTCCACGTGATCGAAGTTGAACACGCGAGAGAGGATCTTAAACGCGAAACGCGTGGACAGACCGTTCATCCCTTCATCGACGCCTGCGTAATCACGATATTCCTGATACGACTTGGCTTTCGGGTCGGTATCTTTCAGGCTTTCGCCATCGTAAACGCGCATCTTTGAATAAATGCTGGAGTTTTCTGGCTCTTTCAGACGCGAAAGAATGGAAAAACGTGACAGCGTTTCAAGCGTACCAGGCGCGCATGGGGCGTGAGTCAATTCACTGTGATTAAGCAGTTTCTCGTAGATTTTGATCTCTTCGGAAATGCGCAAGCAATACGGCACCTTCACGATGTAAACACGGTCGAGGAAGGCTTCGTTGTTTTTGTTATTACGGAAAGTGACCCATTCGGATTCGTTCGAGTGAGCGAGAATAATCCCGTTAAACGGCAGGGCAGAGATACCTTCCGTCCCGTTGTAGTTACCTTCCTGGGTGGCGGTCAACAGGGGATGCAGCACTTTTATCGGTGCTTTAAACATCTCGACAAATTCCATGATCCCCTGGTTTGCACGACACAGCGCACCAGAATAACCATAGGCGTCCGGATCGTTCTGCGCGTAGTGTTCGAGTTTACGAATATCGACTTTCCCTACCAGCGCGGAGATGTCCTGGTTATTCTCATCGCCGGGTTCCGTTTTGGCGATGGCAATTTGTTGCAGAATAGACGGCCAGACCTTCACAACCCGGAATTTAGTAATGTCGCCACCAAACTCATGCAGACGTTTCGCAGCCCACGGCGACATGATGGTGCCGAGGTAACGGCGAGGAATGCCATACTCTTTTTCCAGGATCTGCGCATCTTCCTGTGGATTGAACAGACAGAACGGATGATCGTTGACCGGGCTGCGTTCACCGTTGGCGCTCAATACATAAATAGGCACGAGCTGCATTAATGATTTCAGTCGCTCAGCAAGCGATGATTTACCCCCACCTACAGGCCCCAGCAGATACAGGATTTGTTTCTTCTCTTCCAGCCCCTGAGCCGCGTGTTTCAGATAAGAGACAATCTGTTCAATCGCGTCTTCCATGCCGTAAAACTCTTCAAACGCCGGATAACGTGCAATGACCCGGTTGGAAAAGAGTCGAGAAAGTCTGGGCTCCTGGGCCGTATCGACCATGACTGGCTCACCAATAGCCATCAATAGCCGCTCAGCCGCGTTGGCATAAGCACTGCGATCTTGCCGACAAGTGGTAAGAAACTCCTGCAGTGTGAACTCTTCGTCCTTGGCAGCTTCATATCGCTGGCGATAGTGATCGAATATATTCATGGTATGCCGTCCTTTCGTTTTTTAGCACAGGTTAAGAGCCGTTCATATGAATAGTAGAGGCTCCCGGAAGAGGTAAACTGAACGACGTCTCTTGCTAAAACACAGCAACTCTCATGCCATCTTACCGACTGCGAGAACAACGTGCCCGGTGATACACCTTCAAAATTAAGCGTAGATGGCAAATGGAAAACTTGCCTGCATGGCTTTCTGGATTTCAATGGCATATCAACAACTCATCCATAAAAATTGCATAATTAATGTAAAGAATATTGCCGCCAGTAACGCAAAATTCATTCAGGTGTAAGCCCGATGTCATCAGCGTCAGGAAAATTAAACAGTTACCTTTAGAAATGAAAATGTAAAAAGGTTGGGTTTCGATGTATTGACGGGTAAACTTTGTCGCCCGCTAAACATTTGTTTAAGGAATGATTAATTGTGACCAAACTCAAACTTCTGGCACTTGGAGTGCTTATCGCAACGTCTGCAGGCGTAGCGCACGCTGAAGGTTTTTCCCTGGGCGCAGGCGTAGGTGTCGTTGAACACCCCTATAAAGATTACGATACCGATGTTTACCCAGTACCGGTAATCAACTATGAAGGCGATAACTTCTGGTTCCGTGGCTTAGGTGGTGGTTACTACCTGTGGAATGACGCAACGGATAAACTTTCAATTACCGCTTACTGGTCGCCGCTTTACTTCAAAGCCAAAGACAGTGGCGATCACCAAATGCGCCACCTGGATGACCGTAAGAGCACCATGATGGCCGGTCTGTCCTACGCACACTTTACCCAGTACGGTTATCTGCGTACCACTTTGGCAGGCGACACACTGGATAACAGCAACGGTATCGTGTGGGATATGGCCTGGTTGTACCGTTACACCAACGGCGGCCTGACCGTGACTCCGGGTATCGGTGTGCAGTGGAACAGCGAAAACCATAACGAATACTATTATGGCGTATCGCGCAAAGAATCCGCTCGCAGCGGTCTGCGTGGCTATAACCCGAATGACAGCTGGAGTCCTTACCTGGAGCTGAGTGCCAGCTATAACTTCCTCGGCGACTGGAGTGTTTACGGCACCGCACGCTACACCCGTCTGTCTGATGAAGTTACCGACAGCCCGATGGTGGATAAATCCTGGACTGGTCTGATTTCTACCGGGATCACCTACAAATTCTGATAATGCATCTTTCCAGGGCATTTTGTGCATAAAAACAGGGCGTGACGCCCTGTTTTGCATTACGGTGGGGCAAAAACCTGGAGGAAACAATGCAACGAAAAATGATTCCGTTTAGTGGCGATGTCTCACTGCCAGCCGTAGGGCAGGGAACATGGTATATGGGCGAAGACGCCAGCCAGCGCAAAACCGAAGTGGCTGCACTACGCGCGGGCATTGACCTCGGTTTAACCCTCATTGATACCGCCGAAATGTATGCCGATGGCGGTGCCGAGAAGGTGGTCGGTGAAGCATTAACCGGTCTGCGTGATAAAGTCTTTCTCGTCTCTAAAGTCTATCCGTGGAATGCCGGCGGACAAAAAGCGATTAACGCATGTGAAGCCAGTTTACGCCGACTCAATACGGATTATCTCGATCTTTACTTATTACACTGGTCTGGCAGTTTCGCTTTTGAAGAGACTGTCGCAGCGATGGAAAAACTGATCGCTCAGGGCAAAATCCGTCGCTGGGGTGTTTCTAATCTTGATTATTCTGACATGCAGGAGCTCTGGCAGGTGCCGGGAGGAAATCAGTGTGCCACTAATCAGGTGCTTTATCATCTCGGCTCACGAGGGATTGAGTATGATCTACTCCCCTGGTGCCAGCAACAGCAGATGCCAGTGATGGCTTACAGTCCGTTAGCCCAGGCCGGGCGGTTGCGCAATGGGCTGCTAAAAAACGCGGTGGTCAATGAAATTGCGCAAGCTCACAATATCAGCGCGGCACAAGTATTGCTGGCGTGGGTAATCAGCCATCAGGGCGTGATGGCGATTCCAAAAGCGGCAACTATCGCGCATGTTCAACAAAATGCAGCAGTGCTTGAGGTTGTGCTTTCGTCAGAGGAATTAGCCATGCTGGATGAAGCGTATCCGGCACCAAAAGGTAAAACTGCGCTGGATATGGTGTGATGTTGGGAAATGCCGGATGCATCGCACCCGGCATATAAAACTAGCACAAATTAGCGTTTCGCAACGCGAATGGATTGTGCCAGATGTGAAGGTTGCTCTTTGGTCGTTTTTTGTGTCTCAGAGGCGTAAGCGGTTTCTACGCAGACAAAGGTTTTATAACCATCATCTGGCATATCGCCCATGCTGACTGAAAGAGCCGGGCCTGGGTTCCAGCCGACGACGTTCAGATGATGCTGGTGACCAACGGTAATAATACGATTCAACGCTTCGTCATTAATCACACTGCAATCTTGCGGATTCAGGTACACGCGATCGGTACGATCAGGGAAGGTCTGAACACCGTCGGTCAGTACATCTTCTTTCGCGTCATTCACTTTATCAATGAAGCGATCGCCCAGACCACTGACGCTTACCTTAGCAATATCACCCACGTTAAAGTAGGTATGCAGAGCAGAGGTGGTTTCAAATTCGCCATTCGCTTCAAGATCGATTTCACAGGTTTTACCCACGCGGAAATGCGCTAACAGCGTAAAGTCGTGCGACCAGTATTTTTTCGTCTCGTCGCTTTGCGTCAGTTCGAAAGTCAGTGTCACGCTATCGGCATCTTCACTATGCGATTTCAGCGTCCACGGCAGATTACGGGCAAAACCGTGCGCAGGCAGACCTTGTTGTGCTGCCGGACCAAACCACGGCCAGCAAACTGGCACGCCACCGCGAATGGCGACGCCATTTTTGAACGGAGTGTTATTGCTCAACCACAGAACGTCTTCTTCACCCGCAGGCTTCCATGAGAGAAGGTGTGCGCCCTGTAATGCAAAAGAGGCTTTTACCTGGGGATGATCGACCACAATGAGGTCCAGTTCATCCAGTTTACGACGGGAGAGGACAGGGGAAATTTGTTCGATGACCGGAAGGGCGAAAATTTTCTTAATCATGACGCAGTCCTTTAACTTCATTTCATCAGGTAAAAAAAAGAGCGACCGAAGTCGCTCTTTTTAGATCACAAAGTCATCTCAACTTATTTGGAGATGTGAGCGATCAGATCCAGAACTTTGTTGGAGTAACCGGTTTCGTTGTCGTACCAGGATACCAGTTTCACGAAGTTGTCGTTCAGAGCGATACCAGCTTTAGCATCGAACACGGAAGTGCAAACTTCGCCGTTGAAATCGGTAGATACTACGTCATCTTCGGTGTAGCCCAGAACGCCTTTCATTTCGCCTTCAGCAGCAGCTTTAACGGCAGCTTTGATCTGCTCGTAAGTTGCAGCTTTTTCCAGACGAACGGTCAGGTCAACTACGGATACGTTCGGGGTCGGAACGCGGAACGCCATACCAGTCAGTTTGCCATTCAGTTCTGGCAGTACTTTACCTACAGCTTTAGCAGCACCGGTAGAGGACGGGATGATGTTCTGGGAAGCGCCACGGCCGCCGCGCCAGTCTTTGTGAGACGGGCCATCAACGGTTTTCTGAGTAGCGGTAGTAGCGTGAACGGTGGTCATCAGACCTTCGATGATGCCGAAGTTATCGTTGATAACTTTAGCCAGCGGAGCCAGGCAGTTGGTGGTGCAGGAAGCGTTGGAAACGATGTCCTGGCCAGCATATTTGTCGAAGTTAGCGCCTTTAACGAACATCGGAGTGTTGTCTTTAGACGGACCAGTCATAACCACTTTTTTCGCACCAGCGGTGATGTGTTTACGAGCAGTTTCGTCAGTCAGGAACAGACCGGTTGCTTCAGCGACAACGTCAACACCAACTTCGTCCCATTTCAGGTTAGCCGGATCACGTTCAGCGGTAACACGGATTTTTTTACCGTTAACGATCAGATGACCGTCTTTCACTTCAACGGTGCCGTCGAAACGACCGTGAGTGGAGTCATATTTCAGCATGTATGCCATGTAATCAGCGTCTAACAGGTCGTTGATTGCAACGATCTCGATGTCAGAACGTTTCTGAGCAGCACGGAAAACAATGCGACCGATACGGCCAAAACCGTTGATACCTACTTTGATAGTCATATATTCCACCAGCTATTTGTTAGTGAATAAAAGGTTGCCTGTAAAATTACAAAAACCTTACGCAGCGTCAAGCGGAATCGTGTCAATCATTGCGACAAATCAATCCTGTGCCTAAGCATTACGCGACTGACTCGCCTCACTCTTCCTTTGGGCTTGAGACCACATGGGGTCGGCGCCCAGAATTTTAAAGGGCAATTACGATAAAAATGTGATTTTTATCACGTTTTAAGTGCTGCCATTTCGTTGAGATCAAGTTTAGAACAAAATTTTGCGAGTTGGTGTTAATGTTTTGTTAGAATAAGTCACGTAATGTGAGCGTGATTAAAGTGAGATGTGAGCAAATGGCTAACAAACCTTCGGCAGAAGAACTGAAAAAAAATTTGTCCGAGATGCAGTTTTACGTGACACAGAATCACGGGACGGAGCCGCCATTTACTGGACGTTTATTGCATAATAAGCGCGACGGCATTTACCACTGTTTGATCTGCGACGCCCCTCTGTTTCATTCTCAAACCAAGTATGATTCAGGCTGTGGCTGGCCCAGTTTTTATGAGCCGGTGAGTGAAGATTCAATCCGTTATATCAAAGACTTGTCACATGGAATGCAGCGGATAGAAATTCGTTGTGGAAACTGTGATGCTCATCTGGGCCATGTTTTTCCCGACGGCCCACAACCCACAGGCGAACGTTATTGTGTTAACTCGGCATCGTTGCGCTTTACTGATGACGAAAATGGCGAAGAAATCAACGGTTGAAAAAACGATTCAGCAACTTATTCCACAGGAGCGGGAAAATTATGAATCTTGATGAAATAATCAACAGTATGACGCCTGAGGTTTACCAGCGTTTATCGACAGCCGTTGAACTGGGTAAATGGCCAGATGGTGTTGCATTGACCGAAGAACAAAAAGAGAACTGTTTGCAACTGGTGATGCTGTGGCAAGCGCGAAACAATACCGATGCGCAACATATGACTATCGATACGAACGGTCAGATGGTCATGAAGAGCAAACAACAGTTGAAAGAAGATTTTGGTATCACGGCAAAACCAATTGCCATGTTTAAGTGAATGAATTGTCCCCTTTGTAGAGCGTTTACGAAGGGAGGGGATAATCTTTACTGTCACGTGTTGGTTGTTTGATTTAACAACCAACATGCCAGAGGCACCGCTGCCGCACTTTATCTGGCCTACAACATCAGTACAGTATTGTAGGCCAGCGTAAAATTATCCCTGCGTCTCTTCCCAGTCCGCCAGCGTGTATAGCGTTGCCCCAGCCGCTGACATCTCCATAAACGCGTGCGCACTGTCCTGTGGCTGGATATTCACGCCGCGACAGCCATCGGTAATCACGTTCACGCTATAACCTGCCTGCAATGCGTCCAGCACGGTAAACTTCACGCAATAGTCGGTAGCCAGCCCCATAACGATCAATTCATTGATTTCATGTTCGCGCAACCAGTCATCAAGCGCGGTTTTCTGCCGACGTCCGTTATCAAAAAAAGCACTATAACTGTCAACTAAAGGGTTTTCGCCTTTATGGAACACAGCGGCGATCGCTTTTTGATTCAGTAACGGATGTAATTGTGCGCCTTCACTGTTCTGCACACAGTGTTCAGGCCAGAAAGTTTGCGGCAGGCCGTCGAGTTGCCCCTGCGTATAAGGCTCTACACCGTGCTGGCTGGCAAAACTGCCATGGTTAGCCGGGTGCCAGTCCTGACTGGCAATAACCGCTTCTCCGCGCGACTGGCACCAGTCAATAAGGCGGTTAGCAACATCCACTGTGCTGTCACCTTCCGGTACGGCGAGCGCGCCACCAGCACAGAAATCATTTTGTAAATCGACCAGTAACAGGGCGCGATGGGGCATTGCAGTCTCCTTAATCATCCGGCGTCAGTTCGCCGCGCAGGTTTTGGCTCATGGCCTTACGAATGGTTTCGGTATCCAGTCCCTGGCTAAGCAGGTAGTGCAGTTTGGTTAATGTGGCTTCTACAGTCATATCCGCGCCGCCAATAACCCCGGCATGGGCGAGGGCGTTACCGGTAGCGTAACCCCCCATGTTCACTTTACCGGACATACATTGTGTCAGGTTGACCACCACAATACCGCGATCGCTGGCCTCTTGTAATTCTTGCAGGAAGGCTTTGTTTTGTGGCGCATTGCCCACGCCATATGAGCGCAAAATCAACGCCTTCACCGGTTGGCGGAGGAAATTGCGCACAACGTCAGCAGAAATCCCCGGATAAATTGTTACCACACCGATCGGTTGTGGGGTGATCGGATGAACGATCAGTTCACCTTCGCCGTGCGGTGCTGGGGGCGTATTTAAACGACGGATGTGAATACCGGCTTCCAGCAATGGGGGAAGATTTGGTGACGCAAAGGCATCAAAACCATCGGCATGGGCTTTGGTGGTGCGGTTACCGCGATACAGACGGTTATTAAAAAAGAGTGTTACTTCGTTGATCGGGTAATTCGCCGCAACATACAGCGCATTCAGCAAATTGATTTGTCCGTCAGAGCGTAATTCGGCTAAGGGAATTTGTGACCCTGTCACAATTACCGGTTTGCCGAGGTTCTCCAGCATGAACGACAGCGCAGAAGCGGTATAGGCCATCGTATCGGTGCCGTGCAGAATGACAAAACCATCATAGTCGTCATAGTGCGCTTTAATATCTTCAGCAATATGCTGCCAGTCTTCCGGCGTCATATCAGAAGAATCCATCAGCGGTGTATATTCATGAATAGTGAAATCTGGCATCTCCGGGCGATGGAACTCCGGCATCAGCGCCAGTTGGCGTTGCAAATGACCTGACACCGGAATATAACCCTGCTCGGAACGCTGCATCCCGATGGTCCCGCCCGTGTAGGCGACATAGATAGATTTCTTTTGCATGATATTGATATGAATGATGTAGAAAGAGCAAAAGTATATACGTGAGGCAGGGGGAGCGCACCTGGATACTCTGTGGATATGAGAAAAGTACGGCGGAACAGAGGAACTGGCGTCCCGCCGGATAAAAGTGGTTAATCCTGCAACGCATAGGTTACGGTCGTGACTACGCGCACTGTTTTATTAATCGCCGTAGGATCATCTTCGTCACTGCCACTGGCGAAGATCTGGAATACGCCTTGTGATGCATCGCTAATGGAACCTACCTGGCTACCTGAGTCCGTTGCAAATTGTAATGCTGCGTTGCGTGCATCTTTGGTGGCGGCAGCAATCATCTCGGCGCGCAGTGCGCCAATACCATTAAAGCGATAGGCGACTTTGCTCTCGGCGATAGCGCCATCCGTAGCAACTTGCAGTTCATTTAATTTAGCGACAACTTTTTCGACAGCAGCAACGTTATGAGTTTTTATCGTAACGGAGCCGTCGGCGTTATAGCGTGGCATTGTGGGATCATCTTTGAGATAAAAGGAATCCGTTCGTTTACTGGTCCACTGACCGAGGTTTATCTCTTTGTCGTTAATCCCCTGAGCGTTGAGTTCGGCAACAATTTTTTTCTGTGCGTCTTCCAGTTTTGGGAAAAGCTCGCCGGGAACATTACCTTTAAAGTTAATCGCAATTGTTAATTCTGCCGTATCTGCGCGAACTTCTTTTTCCGAAAGCCCCCGCACGTTTACATAGCGGTTGTTGGTCTTTAAATGTTTAACACCATCGCCGACGAAATAACCACAGGCGCTGATCCCCAGTCCGAGGACAATAGCGGCAATTAAAGAGGGTGCCTTATTCACTGATGACTCCTTATCAGATGCTAAATGAGCAAGGCAATGTAATGGAGGGTGGGAGTGAAAGACAGTCCGGTTCAGGAATGTGGCCGACAACATATCGGCCACATATTTACAGAAATTAACGCACGTTGGCGCAGGTCAGGCAAAACGCATAACGGTTTTGCGGGTCGTTAAACGCTGCCAGCTTGTCGCTTTCGCTTTTCACGGTAGAGGCTACCGAAGCCAGTGGGGCAGGTAACATGGCCTGGAGCGCATCTGGCAACATCGCCCGGACAGAACCTGACATGTTGTCCATCACTTTGTCGAAGAAGGTCGGTTCATCGACGTAATATTCCAGATGCCACTGCTTCAGTTTTGCCAGTTCTGCCGCTTTTGCGACCGCATCATCGAAATCACCGAGGCTATCGACCAGGCCGTTAGCTTTCGCATCCTGACCAGTCCAGACGTGCCCCTGAGCGATTTTATCAATCTGTTCCGGCGTCGATTTGCGCGCATCGGCAACCAGCGTGATAAAGCGTTTGTAGCCATTCTCAATGCTTAGCTGCATCATCTGCTGCGCTTCCGGCGGCAGTGCTTTAGTGATGGAAACATCCGCCAGCGGTGAAGTTGAGACGCCATCGGTATGAACACCAATCGAATCCAGACTGTTTTCGACGGTAGTGATCACGCCGAAAATACCAATAGAGCCGGTCAGGGTGCTGGGGTTAGCCACAATGTAATTAGCCGGAGTGGAGATCCAATAGCCGCCGGATGCCGCCATGCCGCCCATTGACACAACCACAGGTTTGCCCGCTGCTCTGGCTGCTGCCAGTTCAGAGCGGATCACCTCAGAGGCCGTAACGCTGCCGCCAGGGCTATTAACGCGCAGAACAATCGCTTTCACTTTTGGATCAAGACGAGCATCGCGGATTTGTGCCGCAGTGGTATCACCGCCTACATTCCCCTGAGTTTCCTCGCCATCCATAATTGCACCATTGGCAAACACTACACCGATGCCATCACCGCTATCTGCCGGAGTTTTCAGTGCGTAATCGTAATAGCTAATGGCGCGATAATTTTTATCCGCCTTACTCCAGCCGAACTCTTTGGTCAGGGCTTTTTCGATTTCGGCACTTGACGCCAGCGCATCCACCAGTTTGTTATCCAGCGCATACTTCGCGGTATCGCCGCCAGTTTTGGTTAAACCATCAAGCAAACCTTGCGCCCCAGGGAATACCTGCTGGGCAGGGATCTGGCGGTTAGCTGCAACGGTATTAAGATAGTTTTGCCACAGCTCACCAATCCAGCGGCTGTCAGCTTCGCGGGCTGCCGGTGACATATCATCACGAATAAACGGTTCAACGGCAGATTTATACGTACCAACGCGGAACACATGAGTGGAAACTTTTAACTTATCCAACAACGATTTGTAGTACAGACCGTTGGTGGCAAGGCCATGTAGGTCGACCACACCTTGCGGGGAAAGCCAGATTTTATTGGCGAAACTGGCAAGATAATACTGCCCCTGACTGTAGTTCTCGCCAATGGCATAAACCGGTTTACCGCTGTCACGAAACTCTTTCAGAGCTTTGCCGATGTACTGCATGGAAGGCTGATCGCCGCCCGCGAAGTTTTTCAGATCCATCACGATACCGGTGATATTGCGGTCGTCCTTCGCCTGACGAATAGTGTTGACGATATCAAACAGCGAGTTTTCCTGCAGACGATCGGAACTGGCACCAAGCAGCTGACGGCTTAACTTACTAAACCGCTGCGAACTGTCGGGCTTATCGACGATCACGCCAGAAATATCAAGCAGCAGTGCGCCACGACTGGCGGTTTCTTTCGAATCACCACCGCTGACCTGCATCCAGATCCCAACGCCAACCAGCACGAGAAAAATAAAGAACAGGTTAAGTACCATTTCACGGACAAAATTCAGCAGACGCCACGTCCATTTAAAAAATCCGGCAATAAATCGCCAAAGGGTTCGCATGTATTCTCCCAGACTAAAAGTTACACCTGTTGCAGGTGCAAGTGATGTGGTTATCGTAATGACCCAACCGGCACTTGTCAGCAGGAATCATGGACTGTGCTGTAACAAAATCCACTCTCGTGTTAATTTTGTGAATAAACATCATGACAGGAGTTAATCAAATGGATGCACTCGAACTATTGATCAACCGCCGTAGCGCCTCCCGTCTGGCTGAGCCAGCGCCAACGGGTGAGCAACTGCAAAATATCCTGCGCGCGGGTATGCGTGCGCCAGACCATAAATCCATGCAACCGTGGCATTTCTTTGTGATTGAAGGGGAAGGGCGTGAGCGTTTCAGCGCCGTTCTGGAACAGGGGGCGATTGCTGCCGGTAGCGATGAAAAAGCAATCGACAAAGCGCGTAATGCGCCGTTCCGGGCGCCGCTCATCATAACAGTGGTGGCGAAATGCGAAGAAAATCATAAAGTCCCGCGCTGGGAACAGGAAATGTCGGCGGGTTGCGCGGTTATGGCAATGCAAATGGCGGCGATTGCCCAGGGCTTTGGCGGCATCTGGCGCAGTGGCGCATTAACTGAAAGCCCGGTGGTGCGTGACGCATTCGGCTGTCGCGAGCAGGATAAAATTGTTGGATTTCTCTATCTTGGTACGCCACAACTGAAAGCGTCAACGTCGATAAACATTCCGGACCCGACACCGTTTGTGACTTATTTTTGATAAAAACGGCAAAACTGTGTGGATTGTGAGCAAAGGCGCAGTAATTCAGACACTCTCACTTATCACTTCACGGAATGAGGGTTACCATACCCGGATTGCATTGACAGGAGATGTCCATGAGCGAGAACTCGATTCGTTTGACCCAATACAGCCACGGAGCCGGTTGCGGCTGTAAAATTTCCCCAAAAGTGCTGGAAACTATCCTGCACAGCGAGCAGGCGAAGTTTGTTGATCCGAATTTGCTTGTGGGTAACGAAACCCGCGACGATGCGGCGGTGTACGATCTGGGCAATGGCACCAGCGTTATCAGCACCACCGACTTCTTTATGCCGATTGTTGATAATCCTTTCGATTTTGGTCGCATTGCGGCGACTAACGCCATCAGCGATATCTTCGCGATGGGCGGCAAACCGATTATGGCAATTGCGATCCTCGGCTGGCCGATTAACAAACTGTCCCCGGAAATTGCCCGCGAAGTCACCGAAGGTGGTCGCTACGCATGTCGTCAGGCGGGTATTGCGCTGGCTGGCGGTCACTCCATCGACGCGCCGGAACCGATTTTCGGTCTGGCGGTAACGGGGATCGTTCCGACTGAGCGGGTGAAGAAAAACAGTACCGCACAAGCCGGATGTAAACTGTTCCTGACGAAACCGCTGGGGATTGGCGTTCTTACCACTGCGGAGAAAAAATCACTCCTGAAACCGGAACATCAGGGACTGGCGACGGAAGTGATGTGCCGGATGAACATCGCAGGCGCGTCCTTTGCCAACATCGAAGGCGTAAAAGCGATGACTGACGTTACTGGTTTTGGTCTGCTGGGGCATTTGAGCGAAATGTGTCAGGGCGCAGGCGTACAGGCACGTGTCGACTATGACGCGATCCCGAAACTGCCGGGCGTGGAAGAGTACATTAAGCTGGGCGCAGTACCTGGCGGCACCGAACGCAACTTTGCCAGCTACGGTCATCTGATGGGCGAAATGCCACGTGAAGTGCGCGATCTGCTGTGCGATCCGCAAACTTCCGGCGGTCTGCTGCTGGCGGTGATGCCAGAGGCTGAAAACGAAGTAAAAGCTACCGCTGCTGAATTTGGTATCGAACTGACGGCGATTGGCGAACTGGTGCCTGCGCGCGGCGGTCGTGCCATGGTTGAGATCCGTTAATTCAATGCGGTTATTTATTGCCGAAAAACCGAGTCTGGCGCGCGCTATTGCTGATGTCCTGCCCAAACCGCACCGTAAAGGCGATGGCTTTATCGAGTGCGGTAACGGTCAGGTGGTGACCTGGTGTATTGGTCACCTGCTTGAGCAGGCGCAGCCAGACGCCTACGACAGTCGCTATGCGCGCTGGAATCTTGCGGATTTGCCGATTGTCCCGGAAAAGTGGCAATTACAGCCACGCCCCTCCGTGACCAAACAACTTAACGTCATCAAACGCTTTCTGCATGAAGCCAGCGAAATTGTTCATGCCGGAGACCCGGATCGCGAAGGGCAATTGCTGGTGGATGAAGTGCTGGATTACCTGCAACTGGCACCGGAAAAGCGCCAGCAGGTGCAGCGTTGCTTGATTAACGATCTGAACCCGCAGGCGGTTGAACGGGCGATCGATCGTCTTCGTTCCAATAGCGAGTTTGTGCCGCTATGCGTTTCTGCGCTGGCGCGAGCGCGTGCCGACTGGTTATACGGCATCAATATGACCCGCGCGTACACCATTCTCGGTCGCAATGCGGGTTATCAGGGCGTACTTTCCGTTGGACGCGTGCAGACGCCCGTGCTCGGGCTGGTGGTGCGCCGCGACGAAGAAATTGAAAACTTCGTGGCGAAAGATTTCTTTGAGGTCAAAGCGCATATTGTGACGCCTGCCGATGAGCGATTTACCGCTATCTGGCAACCGAGCGAAGCGTGTGAGCCGTACCAGGATGAAGAAGGGCGCTTGTTGCATCGTCCGCTGGCGGAGCATGTGGTCAACCGCATCAGCGGCCAACCGGCGATTGTCACCAGCTATAACGATAAACGGGAATCAGAATCCGCGCCGTTGCCGTTTTCGCTTTCGGCGTTGCAGATTGAAGCGGCAAAACGCTTTGGTCTGAGTGCGCAGAACGTACTTGATATCTGCCAGAAGCTGTACGAAACGCACAAACTGATCACTTATCCGCGTTCCGATTGTCGTTATTTGCCGGAAGAACATTTTGCCGGACGTCAGGCGGTGATGAATGCTATCAGCGTTCATGCGCCGGGCTTGTTACCGCAGCCGGTGGTTGATCCGAATTTACGCAACCGCTGCTGGGATGACAAAAAGGTCGATGCACACCACGCCATCATCCCAACCGCGCGGAGTTCTGCCATCAACCTGACGGAGAACGAAGCGAAGGTCTATAACCTGATTGCCCGTCAGTATTTGATGCAGTTCTGTCCGGATGCGGTGTTCCGCAAATGTGTTATCGAACTGGACATTGCCAAAGGAAAATTTGTCGCTAAAGCCCGTTTTCTTGCTGAAGCGGGCTGGCGCACGCTGTTAGGCAGCAAAGAGCGTGATGAAGAAAACGATGGTACACCGCTGCCGGTGGTAGCGAAAGGCGATGAGTTATTGTGTGAAAAAGGTGAAGTGGTAGAGCGGCAAACTCAGCCACCACGTCATTTCACCGATGCAACGCTGCTTTCAGCGATGACCGGGATCGCGCGCTTTGTGCAGGACAAAGATCTGAAAAAGATCCTTCGTGCGACCGATGGCCTGGGGACAGAAGCAACGCGAGCCGGGATTATTGAACTGCTGTTCAAGCGTGGTTTCCTGACCAAAAAAGGGCGCTACATCCACTCCACCGACGCCGGAAAAGCGTTATTCCATTCGCTGCCAGAAATGGCGACGCGACCGGACATGACCGCGCACTGGGAATCGGTGCTGACGCAAATCAGCGAAAAGCAGTGTCGCTACCAGGACTTTATGCAGCCGCTGGTGGGGACGCTTTACCAATTGATTGATCAGGCAAAACGTACGCCGGTGCGACAGTTTCGCGGCATAGTCGCTCCGGGCAGTGGCGGTAGTGGTGATAAGAAAAAGGCTGCTCCACGCAAGCGAGCGGCGAAAAAAAGCCCGCCAGCAGATGAAGCGGGCAGTGGAGTGATAACATAGGCCGGATGCCAGAATTCCAACTCACTGATACAGCACTTTTCGTAGGCCGGATAAGGCGTTTACGCCGCATCCGGCACAAACGCCTGATGCGACGCTTGCGCGTCTTATCAGGCCTACAGATCTGTAGGTTTTCGTAGGCCGGATAACTTAAATCACACCCTGCGCCAGCATCGCATCGGCAACCTTCACAAAGCCTGCAATATTCGCGCCCTGCACGTAGTTGGTTTGCTCACCTTCACCACCGTGTTCAACACAAGCGTGGTGGATATCCAGCATAATATGGTGTAAACGCGCATCAACTTTCTCGGCTTTCCAGCCCAGACGCGCAGCGTTTTGCGCCATTTCCAGCCCCGATGTCGCAACGCCGCCAGCGTTGGCCGCTTTACCCGGTGCAAACAGTACACCTGCCTGCTGGAACAGTTCAGTCGCTTCGATGGTCGTTGGCATATTTGCCCCTTCCGCCACCGCTTTAACACCATTAGCGATAAGTTGGTGCGCGGCGTCTACATCCAGTTCGTTCTGGGTCGCGCATGGCAGGGCGATATCCACCGGCACAGACCACGGCTGTTGGCCTTCGAGATAGACCAGACCAAATTCTTTGGCGTAATCTGCCACGCGACCATCGCGGCTGGATTTGATTTCGATAAGACGCGCCAGTTTCTCTTTCGTGAATCCGCTTTCATCAACCACGGTGCCGCTGGAGTCTGATGCTGTAACCACGCGAGCACCAAATTCCATCGCTTTTTCGATAGCGTACTGGGCGACGTTGCCGGAGCCAGAAACGGAAACACGCATTCCTTCAAAACCCATACCGTGGCGTTTCAGCATCGCTTCCGTGAAATAAACCAGACCGTAACCGGTAGCTTCCGGGCGAATCAGACTGCCGCCAAAAGATAGCCCCTTGCCGGTGAAGACGCAGGCGGTATTGTTGGAGAGCTTTTTCATCATCCCCGCCATAAAGCCGACTTCACGCCCACCAACGCCGATATCGCCCGCCGGAACGTCGGTATCTGCACCCAGGTGACGGTACAGTTCGGTCATCAGCGCCTGGCAGAAACGCATCACTTCGCCTTCGCTTTTCCCTTTTGGATCGAAATCGCTGCCGCCTTTACCACCACCCATCGGCAGGGTAGTCAGGGCATTTTTAAAGGTTTGCTCGAAGCCGAGGAATTTAAGAATGGAGAGGTTTACGGACGGATGGAAACGCATACCACCTTTATACGGACCGATGGCGGAGCTGAACTGGACACGCCAGGCGCGGTTAACTTGTACCTGATTGCGATCATCAACCCACACTACGCGAAACTGGATCACGCGCTCCGGTTCAACCAGGCGCTCCAGTAACGACATCTGGCGATATTTTGGATTTTGTTCAAGAAAAGGCCAGAGAGTGGTCATTACTTCACGAACGGCTTGCGCGAACTCGGTTTGATTCGGGTCGCGCTTTTGGACATGGTTGAGGAATGACTCCAGAGAATATGTCTGATCCATAGATATAAAACCCTTATATATTAATACGATTGTGCTTATGTTGTTTATGTCATGTGCTTTTGCAGTTTTCGACTATACCATCAAGAATGTGACGGTAAGCAAGAAAAAAATGACACCGGAAAGCAAATTAATAATGTATGGAAGTTATAAAAGTCACCTAATGTCAGGTGCGTTTTATCAGACCTGGAAAACCGGGCGCATTTTCAAGAGTGATCCGTAGGCGGATAAGGCGTTCACGCCGCCTCCGGCAACCAGACGCTAAAGTTTTCCCGCCTGGTTACCGTTATCAGTACCAGAGGCAACGAAAAATAAGGAGTTTCCTGTGAGTCGAGCATTACTCGCCGTAGCGTTGGTATTTCCATTATTTGCGCTGGCTAACCCGCAATATCGTCCGGATGTGGAAGTGAATGTGCCGCCGGAGGTGTTTAGTTCTGGCGGGAAATCGGCGCAGCCCTGTAACCAGTGCTGCGTTTATCAGGATCAAAATTATTCGGAGGGCGCAGTGATTAAAGCGGAGGGGATACTGCTGCAATGCCAGCGGGATGACAAAACCATTAGCACCAATCCGCTGGTCTGGCGGCGCGTAAAGCCATAAACGCATGAAGTAGTGGAACATCAGCAGGAGCCAGCGGATATTGCAATGCTTCCTCTGGCAGACACCAGACCAGCGCCTGATGTTCGTGTGCCTGTAACGTACCGTGGAAGTCCGGTACGTGCCAGGCATGAAGATGGATAATCCGGCCAGACACTTCCCGCTGATGGCTGGCAACATATTCACCAACCGTTGCGTCAATGCCCAGTTCTTCGCGCAATTCCCGTACCAGCGCCTGTGGCTGACTTTCATCCGGTTCGACTTTGCCACCGGCAAACTCCCATAACCCCGCCTGATCGCTATGGGCGGGGCGTTGTGCGAGTAAAATTTTGCCATCCCGTTCGATAATGGCGGCAACCACTTCAATCATTTTCATAAATTACCCACGGGCAGATAAGCGAAAAATGCCATAATATCCGCACTGTTGCCCGATCAGAAGGGCTTTATATTTAAGGAGTGCCCGTGTTAGACCGCCATCTTCATCCGCGAATTAAACCGTTGTTGCATCAGTGCGTGCGGGTTCTTGATAGACCCGGTATAACGCCAGATGGTTTAACGTTAGTGGGGTTTGCCATCGGTGTGCTGGCATTGCCGTTTCTGGCACTGGGATGGTATCTGGCGGCGCTGATTGCTATTTTGCTGAACAGGTTGCTTGATGGTCTGGACGGCGCACTGGCGAGGCGCAGAGGGTTAACTGACGCAGGCGGTTTTCTTGATATATCTCTCGATTTCCTCTTTTACGCGCTGGTGCCGTTTGGTTTTATTCTCGCCGCACCAGAACAAAACGCGCTGGCCGGAGGCTGGCTGTTGTTTGCGTTTATCGGCACGGGCAGCAGTTTTCTCGCGTTTGCTGCGCTGGCGGCGAAGCACCAGATTGATAACCCCGGCTATGCACATAAATCTTTTTACTATCTGGGGGGATTAACCGAAGGCAGCGAGACGATTTTGCTGTTTGTCCTGAGTTGCCTCTTTCCGGCGTATTTCTCGTGGTTTGCGTGGATTTTTGGCGCGCTGTGTTGGATGACGACATTTACGCGAGTGTGGAGTGGGTATCTGACGCTGAAGTCGCTTCAGCGTCAGTAATTGCCGTGTTATTTGCTACTGTCCGGGGCGCGTTCACCGGTTGCTACCGGATTTTTCGGATCGCTGCTCCATTCATACCAGCCGCCGTCGTAAACGGAGACATTCTTCCAGCCCATTGCGCGCGCATACATAAAGGTTTCTGAGGCGCGCCAGCCGGTGCCGCAATAGAACGAGACTTGTTGATCTGGTTTGATATTCCATGCTTTCCACATAGCGGTAATATCATCGGCGCTACGCATGGTGCCATCTGGGTTATGGAAATCTTCCATATGCGTCGAGTCGCTACCAGCGTGTCCCCAACGTGCTCCGGCTATTTCACCTTTTGGCTTGATGTAGCTGTAACCGCTGGTCGTACCGATAAATTCTGGCCACGAACGAATGCTTACCAGTGAAGCATCCTGACGATGCAGTAGTCCACGTGCCTGCTCCATATCGAGCATCAGTTGCGGTTGCGCCGGGATCTTCACGCCGAAGTCAGGCTCTGCTTTCACTTTCGGTGGCGTACCGCGCTCAACGGGCAGCCCCGCATCAGACCACGTTTGCCAGCCGCCATCCAGCAGGCGCACATCTTTCACGCCTGCGTACAGCATAATCTGTGCCACGCGCGCTGCGGCGTAAACGTCTCGCCCGTACAGAATGACCGTGGTGTCATGGCGAATGCCGTGCTTTGCCAGCATCGCTTTCAGTTGCTCATCAGAAACTTTGTTCCACAGCGGTTCGCTTTCAACTTCGTTGGTATCGATGTAGTCAGCGCCGGGAATATGGCTGATAAGGTAAAACTTTGGTGCGCCCCAGGCTGCTTCAATGACTTTCCAGTCACCGGCAGGTTTTGCCGTAACCTCTTTACCTTGTTGCAGGTCATGCAGCCATTGCGGGTAAACCAGTTGCTCAAAGTGCGGCAGTTTTTGCAGGCGGGAAGGTTCGCTTAGCGCGTCACTCAGGATGGAGATATGCGTAAAGCCTGCTTTTTGCAGACGCGTTTTGACGGCTTCGACGTCTTTGTCATTACCGTATAACGCCACCGGCACATCGGCTTTCAGGTTATGTTGCTTGATCCACTCGTTGAGCTGTTCGGCGCTCATTTTGTCGAGCCAGCTTGCAGAAAGGTTTAAGGCGGCAGGTTCATGACCGGAAGGGCCATTTAAAGTTTGTGGCCAGCCGTTATAAAACGCGCTGGGGCGAGTATCTATCGCTTTGCCATTTTGTTGTTGAAGCTGGTCAAAAGTAAGAGGCTTCGCCAGTTCAGCGGCCCACGAAGAAGCGCAAGCCAGCCCTAAAGCCATTGCCAGCGCGGTCATTTGAGAAACACGTTTCATCGAAAATCCCGACATTGTAGTTTTGAGTGCGCCATTCTGAACTGGCGCATGAGGAAAAACTTTGCGTTATCGCAGTTTGTTGTAATTTTCTGACCACTGCATCATATCCAGAACCAGGCCACCAGCGGGAATATCCTGGAGATCGTGCGTTACCTGAACGACGGGGATCGCCAGTTCGCGAACTTCGCTGAACACCCACTGGCGAAAATTATCGCGCAGAGCCACGTCAAGACGGCTGAACGGTTCATCGAGTAATAATGCTTTGGGTTGGGCGAGAAGGGCGCGTAGCAGAGCTACCCGTGCCCGCTGACCGCCAGACAGAGTTGCCGGATCCTGATGGAAAGTATCACCAAGTCCCGCGCGCTCAAGCGCATCATTCACGGCATTGTGCCTTGCAACACCTTTGAGTGTCGCCGGTAGTGCCAGCAGTAAATTTTGCCCGACGCTGAACTGGTCAAATAACAGCGCATCCTGGAAAAGAATGCCAATCTGGCGCTGTGCAGTCGGCAGCATGTCGATCCGCTGCTCATTGAGCCATAGCTCACCTGTACAAGAAAACTGCCCGGACAGCGCGCCAATCATCCAGGAAAACAGCGTGGATTTACCACAGCCTGATGGCCCCATTAACGTGACAATGTCACCTTTGGTGACCGTAAAGTTGACGTTCTTTAGTAAGCAGGTTCCTGGCAAACGTAGCGAAACATCTTTCACGCAGAGCATTAGCGGAGTCCTTGTCTGACATAACCTACCCATTTTGCAAGCAGGGCGGTCAGGGCAAAAATAATAAGCGGTAATAGCAGTTGCCATAAAGCCTGGACGGCGAGGATACCGTTGCTGCCGCCGCTACTTAACGCCACCGCTTCTGTCGTCAGCGTCGGGAAACGTCCCGCACCGAGCCACAGCGTCGGCATATATTGCGCAATACTCACTGAAAATCCGACAGCGAACGCAATTAGCGCGGGGCGTAGCATAAGCGGGAATTTCACATAACAGAATATTTTGGCTTGTGACCAGCCCAGCGTTTGTGCAATCAAAATTAATCGCGAGTCGATGCGCCGCCAGGCGGGTTGCAGGATAAACAGCATCCACGGCATCACCCACAATAGATGTCCCCAGATCACCGCCGTCCAGCTACCATCCAGGTTGAGCCATAACGCCAGCGTGTATTGACCTGCCACTAATGGCAGTGCCGGTAATAAAATGGGCATCCATAACCATAGCTGGCGACGCTTTGGCCCCCATTCCAGCCACAGCAGTAACAGGATCAACGCGATGAATGTCGCGACCAGAGCCATAGTCAGGCTATTGATGAACGCCTCGTGATTGATCGTCGACTGATCCGCGAGGATCGCCAGCAGAACCACACAGAGCACACCCGTTAATGGTAATAACCTCGCCAGCGTATAGCCGGGCAGTAAAGCCGTGGCTGGTTTGCGAACGCCATCTTCGCGGGGAATGGTGTTCCTCCAGGCGCGCCATAACAGATAGCCCAGCAAAACACAGGCGGCGAGTAACGCCATCAGCAGCAGGCTGGCGAGCGCGCCTTTAATCTGTTGATCTGTATCGCCCTGAGTTAACCACTGCCAGCTAATTACTGCCAGAGTCGGTGGATTACCTGGCCCAAGGATAATTGCTACATCCACGACCGACAGCGTCCATGCGACAATCGCCAGCATCGCCATTGCCAGAGCTGGAGCGACGGAGGGCAACAGCAGCCAGTTCAGGCATTGCCAGCGGCTGTAGCCCAGTGAATCCATCACTATAACCTGCTGTAGCAGCCGTTTTTCACTTAGCACGGCTGACAAGATCCACAGCAGAAATGCGCTTTCTTTCACCGCCAGAGTGAAACCCAGCCCAATCCCCAATTTGTCCATTGGCGGAGTGAAATACGGGAAATAGTCGTAAAGCAGGCCGCCGTCAGCAAAGAGTAGAAGGGCGCTGGTGGCAAAAGCCACGTGGGGAATGGCGAGCAGCCACGGCAGACGGGCGCACAGATGCAGCCATTTTACGCCAGGCCACAGCGCGACAATCACCAGCAGGGCAATCAACAACGCTCCGACCGCCGCGATAGTCGTCGAAACCAGCGTCGCCAGTAATGCCTGTGGTAACTGCGGATCGGCAAATAAAGCCTGCCAGTGCGTCAGCGACAAGGCAGGCGCTATCAGCGTGAAAGCTGCCGGGATCAGCGGTGCGTAAATCACCGCCATCGCAGCCCACAGCAGAAAGATTAATGCGTACCGTAACGGTGTAGCCATTCTTGTTCCAGCGCATTTACCCAACCTGCGTGTGGTTCAGCCAGTACCGGCGGCAGCTCCTGCGGCATTCTTGATTGCAATGTTTCACGCTGCGTGTCAGGCAGTTTCTGTGGATCGAGAACCGAAGGATCGCCCCAGACAGCGGGATCCGCTTTACGCAGTTGCGCATCGGGTGAGAGCAGGAAGTTGGCGACAACCTTCGCCGCAGCACTGGCATTCGCATTGGCTGGAATGGTGACGAAATGCACGTTGCCAATCATCCCCTCGCTAAAGCCGAAGCTGTAACTGCTTGCTGGCAAATCACCGCTGGCTATTTTTTGTTGTGCATGAGCAGGGTTAAAGGTTAGCGACAGGCGCAATGTACCGGCTTTCAGCAGAGCATCCATTCGTGCAGGCGAAGGCGGAAAATCTTTTCCTTCGCGCCACAAATACGGATGCAGTGCATCAAGATATTGCCACAAGGGCGCAGTGATACGGGCGAAAGTCGCATCGTCCGGCGCTGCTTTTAATGCGGCGGGGTCTGGCGTCAGCATAATCAGCAACTGTTCCAGAAACGCCGTGCCTGTGAAGTCCGGTGGGCGCGGATAAGTCACCGTGCCGGGATTGGCTTTAGCAAACTCCAGTAACGCTTGCGGCGTTTGTGGTGGCTGTGGCGTAACATCGCGGCGGGCGATAAACGTCAGTTGTGCGCCACCCCACGGAGATTCTGCACCTTCGACAGGTACAGAAAAATCTTCCCGTACTGGCAGTTGCGTATCGACGTAATGCCAGTTGGGTAGAGTCTCCGCCCAGCCGGTTTGTAATAAATTGGCCTCTTTTAAGGTGCGGAAGTTTTCACCATTTACCCACAGAAGATCCACCGAACCGCCTGTTTTGCGCCCGGCAGCGGCCTCCGTCTGAATGCGTTTTACTGCGTCTGCGGCATCCGCCAGGCGGACAATCTTCAGGTTTATATCGTAATGGGTTTTCATCTCGCCGCTAACCCAGTCGAGATAGCGGTTAATTGCCGTATCGCCGCCCCAGGCGTTAAACCAGACGGTTTGCCCTTTGGCATCGTTTTTGATTTCCTGCCAGTCACTGGCATGTGTTGCCAAAGAAAACAGCGATAACAATCCCAGCAACCACACACAATGGCGCATCATCTCTCCTTAAGAACGTTTTTCAGGAATACGGCACAGCCCCTGAGCGGGAATGTCCATGGCAGAATTAAAACGGGCTGACAGATTTTGCAGGCCAATCAATGCCGTCAGTTCGGTAAGCTCCTGAGCGTCAAAATGCGTAGCCAGTCGGGTGCGCAGGGCATCATCGACCGTTGGCGGCGTTACGCTTGCGGCTTCGGCGTACTCCAGCGCCAGCCGTTCTTCATCGCTAAAGAGCGGGCTTTGCCGCCAGTCAGCCACTGCCAGCAGTTTATCGGTGCTCCCGGTACGCTCGGCGACTTTCATACTGGTGATATCCACGCAAAATTCACACAGGCACATTTGCGCAATGCGCGCGCTGACAAGCGATCGTACTACCGGATCGAGCGGTGAGCGTTTGCGCTCCAGCCAGCCGACAAACATCGACACCAGATAAAAGATAAACGGAATTCGCCCCCACCAGCGAATCGGGCTTAGCACCTCGCCATAATGGCGACGATGCAGCCACGCCTGCGGACGTAAAATCAAAGGAATTTTGCTAAGCGGCGGTAAACCCATAAGGCATTCCTCTTCTGGCGTTCAAGCCATATTTTTTTCGCCATAAAAATCACCACGGTCAGGGCAAACAGGATAAACAGTCCGGTGACAAACCAGAATGTGCCGCCCGTTAACATGCTGCCCGCCCAGGAATAGACGATGGTTGCGGGTAGCTGACCAAGCCCGGTGGCGATAAAAAACGAGCGAAAACGTATTGAAGTCAATCCGGCAGCATAGCTGATAGGATCGAAAGGGACAAAAGGCAATAACCGACATACCAGGATGGTGTGTTTGCCGTAGCGGGTAAAAAAGCCGTCCATGCTGTTAAGCACGGTTTTACCGGTTAACTTTTCCACCACTTCGCGGCCCATCACTCTGGCGATAAAAAAGCACAGCGCCGCACCCGCCATCGAACTGGTCCACGACAGCAAGCCGCCCCAGAATGCGCCAAACAGTGACGCATTGGCAAAGGTTATCAAAAACGCAGGCAGCGGCGCGGCAATGGCCTGTAAGATCATCAAGAAGAACGAGACCACAGCCGCCTGTGTGCCGTAAGACTGAATAAAGTGTTCTATACCCTGTTGATCCACGGCGGCAAACGCCGCAACGCTGCGATTGATAAACTCATGGACGCCGGGAAGCAGCGCCCATGCCAGCAGCACAGCGAACAACAGGATGATGATGGTGGCACGGTAGTACCAGATTTTACGCGATTGCATTTTCATCATCCTTTATCCTGGTTTTATTCGGCAATTTTAAAGGTAACCGTTGCCAGCGTGTTATCCGCCGGGAGAACCGACGCATTACCTTTGAATTGCACTTCACCGCGTTTTTCCACGGCCCCATAAGTGTATGTCGCATTGCTGACGATACCGACCGGGCAGCTATCGAGACACACCAGGCAGCCAGTTTTCTTCTCTTCTGCCGCCGCTAAATTACCGCCAAAGCGCATGTCCAGTTTCTTGCCATTGCTATCGACAATCACCTCATCGAAGGAATACGCTTTTGCCGCCCCTTGCCAGTTGACCGAAATATCCAGTTTGCTGCCCGCCACATGTGTCGTTTCTTTATTATCCATCGTCATGTTTTCGCCCGGCGTGCCACCGGCCTGTTTCAGGGCTTCATAAAATGCTTTCGGGGTCGCATAACCCATAAACAGCGATTTATGTCCGTTGGAGCCATCTTTAAACACAATGCCGTGGCGGGTATCGTCTGTCAGAAAACGACCATTAATTTGCACTAACATGGTGACCGTATGGTTATTGGCATCGACACGCAGTGGCTGGCTGGCGGAAAGCCCGTCGTATTCCACTTTTGCCACCGTATTTTCTTTTTGATCGCAGCCACTAAGCCCTGCGGTTGCCAGTAAACACAGTGCAGCCAGTCCTTTTTTCCATGACGCTGAATAATGTTGCAACATCGTTCTATCCTTCATTTTTGGGGTGAGTTAGTGGGCTGCGGCGTGAAGCAGACAGATCCACGTGTTTGTGTCGGGCGTAGAGTCTGGCGAACTGAACGAGAATAAACAGCGCCAGTCCTGCCAGACAGAGTTTTAAAATAAAGCGCAGCGTAATGCCCTCACTGGCGAGATCGCTTGCCATTACGGTATAAATAACTATTCCGGGCAGAGTAGTTAATGCCGAAATAAGGGTATAAGGCCAGAAGGCGATGGCGGTTAATCCATAAGCATAATTTTGAATATTGTAAGGAAATAGCGGGATTAAGCGGGTCAAAATAAGAAAATCGATACCGTTACGCGTAATACCTTTTTCTATGGCCTGAAAAGTGTGGCTATGACCAACGTATTTCAGCAGTAAATCACGTCCCAGCCAGCGTGCCAAAAGGAAGGAGCATGACGAGGCCAGCGTGGCGGCAATTAATGAAAGAAACGTCCCTAAGAGCGGGCCAAAGACTATTCCTCCGGCGATCACCAGTATGCTACCCGGTAACAGAAAGAGAGTGGCGATGATGAATAACAGAATATAGAGGCTATAACCGAAAAATCCGCTCTGGCGAATAAGCGCCTGTAAGTGAGGTAAATCGGTGAGCAGATCGAATAAACCGAAAGTGTGGATAGCGTAAATGACCAGCGCAAAAATAAGACAGGCAAAAAGAAATTTACGCTCAGCGTTCATCGTGGAGTTTCCTATATCAAACTTGATAATAGAGAAGTGGTCAGACAACTAAAAACGCAGTGACGGTATAACAAAGGACGGCGGGCAACAAATCATTACTGACAGTTTGTTGATTTTTCTCAAGGTTAATTCTCCTGACCCAGAGTGAGCCAGGAGAACAGAGAAATTAGCGGCGGAAGGTCGCCCACACTGGGGCGTGATCGGACGGTTTTTCCATGCTGCGAATTTCATAGTCGATGCCGGTTTCTACGCAACATTCTGCCAGCGGTTGGCTGGCGAGAAGCAGGTCGATGCGCAGACCACGGTTATCGTCAAAACCTTTTGAGCGGTAATCAAACCACGAGAAACGATCTGCCGTTTCCGGGTTCGCATGGCGGAAAGTATCCACCAGACCCCAGCTAATCAGTCTCTCCATCCATTCGCGTTCTTCTGGCAGGAAAGAACATTTACCGGTACGCAGCCAGCGTTTGCGGTTCTCTTCGCCAATGCCGATATCGAGGTCTGTAGGGCTGATATTCATATCGCCCATAATCAGCACCGGATTCTCACGCTTGAGTTCGGTTTCCAGGTAGTTTTGCAGGTTCTGGTAAAACTGCGCTTTCGCCGGGAATTTAATCGGATGGTCGCGGCTTTCACCTTGCGGAAAGTAGCCGTTGATCACGGTGACATTGCCCAGCGGCGAGGGAATTTCCGCCATAATAATTCGTCGTTGAGCCTCTTCGCCGTCGCCGGGGAAGCCGCGACGCACAGCAATCGGCGTCTCTTTGGTCAGCAGCGCCACGCCATAATGGCCTTTCTGCCCGTGATAAAAGACGTTGTAGCCAAGCTTTGCTACTTGTTCGAGCGGAAACATATCATCATGAACTTTTGTCTCCTGCAAACCAATCACATCCGGTTGGTGCTTTTCGACGATGGCTTCAAGCTGGTGTGGTCTGGCGCGCAGACCGTTGATATTAAAAGAGACAAATTTCATAGTCGCTGCCATTTATTCAGATAAAGAGTGCGTGGATGTTAGCAGAAATTCGCCGTGCTTACTGCCTGTTGTTAAGTGATTTGATCGATGGTTGTTAATGATGCCAACGATGGCGCAAAAAATGCCCGTTTTTGGTGCAGTTGCGTCAGCATGGCGCAGTAATTTCCAGTAAATTTCGTCAACGATCACAATTCCAGAATTATATTTTACTTCTGCATAACATTTCGTTTTTTATTCTTTTTATTCATCAGTATCGCAAACGTATTCACTTTATATGCACTTCAGGTGCATATCGCTGGGTTGTAACGCCTTGATTTCCAGTTAACTGCCGCCGTTTATGCACTTTTACCACTGGCTGGCACGAACCCTGCAATCTACATTTACAGCGCAAACGTCACTTATTATTAACATATAAATAACTATTTATTTACTGTGGGGGTCGCTATGTCTCAGCCAATTACGCGTGAAAACTTTGATGAATGGATGATACCTGTTTACGCTCCGGCACCGTTTATTCCGGTACGTGGCGAAGGTTCGCGCTTGTGGGATCAGCAGGGGAAAGAGTATATCGACTTCGCGGGTGGCATTGCAGTGAACGCACTGGGTCATGCGCATCCGGAACTGCGGGAGACGCTGAACGAGCAGGCGAGTAAGTTCTGGCATACCGGTAATGGTTACACCAACGAGCCGGTATTACGGCTGGCGAAAAAGCTCATTGACGCGACGTTTGCCGATCGCGTGTTCTTCTGTAACTCCGGCGCGGAAGCCAACGAAGCGGCGTTGAAACTGGCGCGCAAATACGCTCACGACCGCTACGGTAGCCATAAAAGCGGCATTGTGGCGTTTAAAAATGCTTTCCACGGGCGCACGCTGTTTACCGTTAGTGCGGGTGGGCAGCCAGCCTATTCACAGGATTTCGCGCCACTGCCGCCGGATATCCGCCATGCCGCGTATAACGATATTAATTCTGCCAGTGCGCTGATTGACGACTCCACCTGCGCGGTGATTGTCGAGCCAGTACAGGGCGAAGGCGGCGTGGTGCCAGCCAGTAAGGCATTTTTGCAGGGATTGCGTGAGTTATGCGATCGCCACAATGCATTGCTGATTTTCGATGAGGTACAAACCGGCGTCGGGCGTACCGGTGAACTTTATGCCTATATGCACTACGGGGTGACGCCCGATCTGCTGACCACCGCTAAAGCTCTGGGCGGAGGTTTCCCGGTTGGTGCGCTGCTGGCAACCGAAGAGTGCGGTCGGGTGATGACCGTTGGCACTCACGGCACCACCTATGGTGGTAATCCGCTGGCCTCGGCGGTGGCGGGTAAAGTGCTTGATCTCATCAACACGCCAGAGATGCTTAATGGTGTCAAACAGCGTCACGACTGGTTTGTTGAGCGTCTTAATACCATTAATCATCGCTGCAGTTTGTTCAGTGAAATTCGCGGATTAGGTCTGTTGATTGGCTGCGTGCTGAATGCGGATTACGCCGGACAAGCGAAACAGATCTCTCAGGAGACGGCGAAAGCAGGCGTGATGGTGCTGATTGCGGGTGGCAACGTGGTGCGTTTTGCGCCGGCGCTCAACGTCAGCGAAGAAGAGGTGACGACCGGACTGGATCGCTTTGCCGCTACTTGCGAACGCTTTGTTAGCCGGGGTTCATCATGATGGTCATCCGTCCCGTTGAGCGCACCGATGTCGCAGCCTTAATGCAGCTTGCAGGTAAAACGGGCGGCGGCCTGACGTCGCTCCCTGCCAATGAAGCCACGCTTTCGGCGCGTATCGACAGATCCATTAAAACCTGGCAGGGCGAATTACCCGAAAGCGAGCAGGGTTATGTGTTCGTGCTGGAAGAGAGCGAGACAGGCACCGTGGCGGGTATTTGCGCTATTGAGGTGGCTGTCGGGCTAAACGATCCCTGGTACAACTATCGCGTCGGTACGCTGGTTCACGCTTCGAAAGAGTTGAATGTCTATAACGCGCTACCGACGCTGTTTCTCAGTAATGATCACACCGGAAGCAGTGAGTTATGCACGCTGTTCCTCGACCCGGAGTGGCGCAAAGAGGGCAATGGCTATTTGCTGTCGAAATCGCGCTTTATGTTTATGGCGGCTTTTCGTGACAAGTTTAACGACAAAGTGGTCGCCGAAATGCGCGGGGTGATTGATGAGCACGGCTATTCGCCGTTCTGGCAAAGCCTCGGTAAACGCTTCTTTTCGATGGATTTTAGCCGCGCTGATTTTCTCTGCGGTACTGGTCAAAAGGCGTTTATCGCTGAACTGATGCCAAAACATCCGATCTATACGGACTTTTTATCCCAGGAAGCGCAGGACGTTATCGGCCAGGTGCATCCGCAAACAGCCCCCGCGCGTGCGGTGCTGGAAAAAGAAGGTTTTCGCTACCGTAACTATATCGACATCTTCGACGGTGGGCCGACGCTGGAGTGCGACATCGACCGCGTTCGCGCCATCCGCAAAAGTCGGCTGGTGGAAGTCGCGGAAGGGCAGCCAGCGCAGGGGGATTTCCCGGCCTGTCTGGTAGCCAATGAAAATTATCATCATTTCCGCGTGGTACTGGTGCGTGCCGATCCGGCAACCCAGCGTTTGATTTTAACCGCCGCACAACTGGACGCTCTCAAGTGCCACGCCGGGGAGCGCGTTCGTCTGGTGCGCCTGTGCGCAGAGGAGAAAACAACATGACTTTATGGATCAACGGCGACTGGGTGACGGGGCAGGGCGAACTTCGCGTGAAGAATAATCCGGTATCGGGCGACGTATTATGGCAAGGCAATGATGCCGATGCCGCTCAGGTGGCGCTGGCTTGTCGCGCTGCTCGCGCCGCGTTTCCGCGTTGGGCGCGGCTCTCCTTTGGCGATCGTCAGGTAAGAGTTGAACGCTTTGCCGGACTGCTGGAAAGCAATAAAGCCGAATTAACGGCGATTATTGCCAGAGAAACGGGTAAGCCGCGCTGGGAAGCGGCAACCGAAGTGACGGCGATGATCAATAAAATCGCGATATCAATCAAGGCGTATCACGTGCGCACGGGCGAGCAGCGCAGCGAAATACCAGATGGGGCGGCGAGTTTGCGCCATCGCCCACACGGCGTACTGGCGGTGTTTGGACCGTACAATTTCCCAGGGCATTTGCCGAACGGGCATATCGTTCCGGCGCTGCTGGCAGGCAACACAATTATCTTTAAACCCAGCGAACTGACACCGTGGAGCGGCGAGGTGGTAATGCGCTTATGGCAGCAGGCTGGCTTGCCGCCGGGTGTGCTGAATCTGGTGCAGGGGGGGCGCGAAACGGGTCAGGCGCTGAGTGCGCTGGAAGATCTCGACGGTTTACTGTTTACCGGCAGCGCCAACACGGGCTATCAGTTGCATCGTCAGCTCTCCGGTCAGCCGGAAAAAATCCTCGCCCTCGAAATGGGCGGCAATAACCCGCTGATTATCGATGACGTGGCGGATATCGACGCCGCTGTCCACCTGACTATTCAGTCAGCATTTGTTACTGCCGGGCAACGCTGCACTTGCACCCGTCGTTTAATGCTTAAAAGTGGGGCGCAGGGCGATGCGTTCCTTGCTCGCCTGGTTGCCGTTAGCCAGCGGTTAACGCCGGGGAACTGGGATGACGAACCACAGCCGTTTATTGGCGGGCTGATTTCTGAACAGGCCGCGCAGCAGGTTGTTACCGCCTGGCAGGAACTGGAAGCGATGGGCGGGCGAACCCTGCTTGCGCCACGTTTGCTGCGCGCAGGAACATCATTGCTGACGCCGGGGATCATTGAAATGTCAGGCGTTGTCGGCGTGCCGGATGAAGAAGTGTTTGGGCCGCTATTGCGCATCTGGCGTTATGACACCTTTGATGAGGCGATTAAGATGGCGAATAACACTCGCTTTGGCCTCTCTTGCGGGCTGGTGTCACCGGAGCGGGAAAAGTTCGATCGACTGTTACTGGAAGCGCGTGCGGGGATCGTCAACTGGAACAAACCGCTTACCGGCGCTGCCAGTACTGCACCATTCGGCGGCGTTGGCGCTTCCGGCAACCATCGCCCCAGCGCCTGGTATGCCGCAGATTATTGTGCCTGGCCGATGGCTAGCCTGGAGTCAGACACGTTAACGTTGCCTGCGACGCTTAACCCCGGTCTGGATTTCTCCGATGAGGTGGTGCCATGAACGCCCGGGAAGTGAATTTCGACGGGTTGGTGGGGCTGACACATCATTACGCGGGCCTGTCGTTTGGTAATGAAGCCTCTACCCGTCACCGTTTTCAGGTCTCTAATCCGCGACTGGCGGCAAAACAGGGTTTACTGAAAATGAAAGCCCTTGCTGATGCGGGATTCCCCCAGGCGGTGATGCCGCCGCACGAGCGACCGTTTATTCCTGTTTTGCGTCAACTGGGATTCAACGGCAGCGATGAACAAGTGCTGGAAAAGGTTGCCCGTCAGGCTCCGCACTGGCTTTCCAGCGTCAGTTCCGCTTCGCCAATGTGGGTAGCGAATGCAGCCACGGTAGCGCCATCCGCTGATACGCTGGATGGCAAAGTGCATCTGACCGTCGCCAACCTGAACAATAAATTTCACCGTTCGCTGGAAGCGCCCGTCACCGAATCGCTGTTAAAAGCGATTTTTAACGATGAAGAGAAGTTCACCGTTCATTCTGCTCTGCCGCAGGTGGCGATGCTGGGGGATGAGGGGGCGGCAAACCACAATCGGCTCGGTGGTAACTATGGTGATCCGGGTATACAGGTTTTTGTCTATGGCCGAGAAGAGGGCAATGGCACGCGACCTTCCCGTTATCCGGCGCGGCAAACCCGCGAAGCCAGTGAGGCGGTCGCCAGGTTGAATCAGGTGAATCCGCAGCAGGTGATTTTCGCCCAGCAAAATCCGGACGTCATCGACCAGGGGGTTTTTCATAATGATGTCATTGCGGTGAGCAACCGCCAGGTGCTGTTTTGCCATCAGCAGGCGTTCGCCCGCCAGGCTCAATTACTGGCAAATCTGCGCGCGCGGGTGAACGATTTTATGGCGATAGAAGTTCCGGCGGCACAGGTTTCCGTAGCGGATGCTGTCTCGACTTATCTGTTTAACAGCCAGTTACTGAGCCGTGATGATGGTTCGATGGTGTTGGTGCTGCCGCAGGAGTGTCGGGAACACGCTGGGGTATGGCGTTATCTCAATGAATTGCTTGCTGCCGATAACCCGATAAGCGAACTGAAAGTTTTTGATTTGCGCGAAAGCATGGCAAACGGCGGCGGCCCTGCGTGCCTGCGGTTACGCGTGGTGCTGACGGCAGAAGAATATCAGGCGGTAAATCCGGCTGTGATGATGAACGATACCTTGTTTAATACGCTCAATGACTGGGTGGATCGCTACTATCGCGATCGTCTTACTGCCGCCGATCTTGCTGACCCGCAATTGCTGCGAGAAGGAAGGGAAGCCCTGGATTCGCTGACCCGTTTACTGAATCTCGGTTCGGTTTACCCGTTTCAGCGGGAGGGTGGGGGTAATGGATAATTTTCTTGCCCTGACTTTAACGGGCAAAAAGCCAGCCATAACAGAGCGGGAAAACAACGGTGTCCGCTGGCGCTGGCTGGGCGACGGGCTGCTGGAACTGACGCCGTTAACGCCACCGCAGGGTGCGCTGGTGATTTCTGCGGGAATACACGGTAATGAAACCGCGCCGGTAGAAATGCTCGATGCTTTGCTTGGCGCGATTCTCCACGGCGAGATCCCTCTACGCTGGCGGCTGCTGGCGATCCTTGGAAATCCCCCGGCGCTGAAGCAAGGGACACGTTATTGCCATAGCGATATGAACCGAATGTTTGGCGGGCGCTGGCAGCGATTTGCCGAAAGCGGCGAAACGTGCCGTGCGCGCGAACTGGAACAGTGTCTGGAAGATTTTTATGAACAGGGTAAAGAGTCTGTTCGCTGGCATCTTGATCTGCATACCGCGATTCGTGGTTCGTATCACCCACGGTTTGGTGTTTTACCGCAACGTACTATTCCCTGGGACGAAAACTTTCTGACATGGCTGGGTGCGGCAGGGCTGGAGGCATTGGTGTTTCACCAGGCGCCGGGGGGCACGTTTACCCATTTTAGTGCCGAACATTTCGGTGCACTGGCGTGTACGCTGGAACTTGGTAAAGCATTGCCATTTGGCAAAAACGATCTTCGCCAGTTTTCACCCACTGCCAGCGCGATTGCTGCGCTGTTATCTGGCGTGAGTGTCGGTACTGAGAGAAAGTCGCCGCTACGCTATCGGGTCATTTCGCAAATTACCCGCCACTCATCGTCCTTCGAACTGCATATGGCAAGCGAGACGCTGAACTTCACGCCGTTTAAGAAAGGAACGTTGTTGGCGCAGGATGGTGAGGAACATTTTACTGTGACTCATGATGTTGAGTATGTGTTATTCCCTAATCCATTGGTGGCGACGGGATTACGTGCGGGATTAATGCTGGAAAAAATAACCTAATACTTGCCCGCAGAAATCATTCTGCGGGTATTTACTGGCTTTTTAATGAAATAATGCGGATTAATCCTGGTTATTTGCTTTATTTATCACCAGTCATCAGGTATAGTTCTTCATAATTTCTGCAAAATCAGTGTGTTGTAATATTTCATCATCACTCTCCATCAAATTTTCTTTTTTTCTCCATAATTGGCGCAAAAGTGTTTTTTACACTTTCATTGTTTTACCGTTGCTCTGATTAATTGACGCTAAAGTCAGTAAAGTTAATCTCGTCAACACGGCACGTTACTTAAGAAAGCCGTAATAAATAACTGAAAGGAAGGATATAGAATATGCGTAAATTAACTGCACTGTTTGTTGCCTCTACCCTGGCTTTTGGCGCGGCTAACCTGGCCCATGCCGCCGATACCACTACCGCAGCACCGGCTGACGCGAAGCCGATGATGCACCATAAAGGTAAATTCGGTCCGCATCACGACATGATGTTTAAAGACCTGAACCTGACCGACGCGCAGAAACAGCAGATTCGCGAAATCATGAAAGGCCAGCGTGACCAGATGAAACGCCCGCCGCTGGAAGAACGCCGCGCAATGCATGACATTATTGCCAGCGATACCTTCGACAAAGCGAAAGCTGAAGCGCAGATCGCAAAAATGGAAGAACAGCGCAAAGCTAACATGCTGGCGCACCTGGAAACCCAGAACAAGATTTACAACATCCTGACGCCGGAGCAGAAAAAGCAATTTAATGCTAATTTTGAGAAGCGTCTGACAGAACGCCCTGCGGCAAAAGGTAAAATGCCTGCAACTGCTGAATAATCTTTCAGCCTGACAACTTAAGACCGCCGGTCTTGTCCACTACCTTGCAGCAATGCGGTGGACAGGATCGGCGGTTTTCTTTTCTGTTCTACAACTTTTGCAAAAAAAGCCTAATCACTACTAAGGTAAATCACCCGAGTTGCCGATAACAATCCACGGTTGCCTGAACGATAACAATGAAAAGAGTATGCCGGGAGCGAGTATGGAATACTTTGATATGCGTAAAATGTCGGTGAACCTGTGGCGAAACGCTGCCGGTGAAACTCGGGAAATCTGTAGCTTTCCTCCGGCAAAACGTGATTTTTACTGGCGTGCCAGCATTGCTTCCATTGCGGCAAATGGTGAGTTTTCGTTGTTTCCGGGAATGGAAAGGAGCGTGACGCTGCTGGAAGGCGGTGAGATGCTCCTTGAAAGCACTAACCGTTTTAGCCATACCTTAAAACCGCTACAGCCTTTTGCTTTCGCGGCGGATCAGGTGGTAAAAGCGAAACTGACTGAAGGTCAGATGTCAATGGATTTCAACATTATGACGCGCCTTGATGCCTGTAAAGCGAAAGTCAGAATTGCCGAACGCACGTTCACCACTTTTGGCTCACGCGGTGGGGTGGTGTTTGTGATTAGCGGAGCGTGGCAACTGGGCGACAAGCTGTTGACTACCGACCAGGGCGCGTGCTGGTACGATGGTAGGCACACCCTGCGGCTTTTGCAACCGCAAGGCAAACTGCTGTTCAGTGAAATTAACTGGCTGGCAGGCTATTCACCGGATCAAGTTCAGTGATTTCATAGTTGCCGGAAAGCAGCGGTTTACAGAGGATTTTATAACCGTCGTGATCAAACCCGGCGGGTGTACGGATTAACGTTGCAGCCTCTTCTAACGAATTAACCGCGCCCAGCCACAGCCAGTTATGAATAATATGATATTGGGTCATTTCCGGATGCTGTTCTTTCAGCGCCACCGCACCTCGCCACGGCCAACAAACAACCCGCAAACGCTCCAGAGACTGGCGCAAACGTAGCGCATGAGCGTCATGGCTCTCTTTACCGCAGCACGCCCCGGCGCAACGTTTTAGCGCCGAACGAAAACAAGCGCGCCCGCGACTTAACGGTTCCAGCCCGAGCAGGCCATAACAAAGTTTTTGTTCATCGGCGATGGTCTGTAACGCTTGTAAAGCCGCACGACGGTTGGCAAACAGGCCGAATAAGTTTGCTGCGGTAGAAAAATCCACGTCTTTGGCATACACCACATCGACACGCTTTTCATTCAGTTGCAGGGCACAGAGCTGGCGATTACGGCGCAAGCGTTTATTAAACAGTGGCTGTTGTTCTTTAATTAATCGCGCTTCAAGGAGTAGAGCGCCGATTTCACCTGCGGTGCAGATCCAACTAATTCGCCTTGATTGCCGCAGCATGGCGGCTTCATCCTGAGTGCGTAAATGAGAAAGCACCCGGCTGCGGATATTAACGCTTTTGCCAATATAGAGCGGCATGGTGTCACTTTCGCCATGAAACAGATAGACCCCTGGTCGGGTGGGTAAGTCATTAAGGAATGAACGTAAATGTTCGGGATATTCGTAGATTGCCGCCGCTTCAAATTCTGGCCGCAGGGAAGTTAAACGCCGTACCACTGTTGACTCCAAATGCTGGTTATCTATCCAGTGTAACAGGCGGGAAACGATTAAAAAAGAGGCGGGTCGATGACAAAAGTAACACCGCCTGATGCGCTACGCTTATCAGGCCTACTCGACTCCTGCAATGTACTGAATTTGCAAAGTTTTGTAGGCCGAATAAGGCGTTCACGCCGCATCTGGCATGAACAAAGCACTCTTTTTTGCACAAGCCATTATGTGCAAATGATTACTTTTTCCAGAAATCATCGAAAACCGTAATTGGCGGACGGCGTTTATGTTCGGTTTTCAGATACCAGTTTTCTATTGTTCTGGCGACCTGTTCGGGTACGGCTTTCCCTTCCAGATAGTCATCGATATTGTCATAGCTCACGCCGAGTGCCACTTCATCTGGCAGGGAAGGGCGGTCATCTTCCAGGTCGGCTGTTGGCGCCTTCTTGTAGAGATGTTCCGGGCAACCTAATGCCGCCAGTAACTGTTTGCCCTGACGCTTGTTCAGACGGTATAGCGGATTAATATCAGTACCACCGTCACCGTATTTAGTGAAGAATCCGGTAATGGCTTCTGCCGCATGATCGGTGCCAACCACGACACCGTTGGTCATGCCTGCAATGCTGTATTGCGCTTTCATCCGCTCACGCGCTTTTTCATTGCCGCGAACGAAATCACTTAATTCAATACCCGCCTCGCGCAGCGCCTGTTCGCTGGCCAATACCGCGCCCTTGATATTCACGGTTAATACGCGATCCGGTTGAATAAAAGCAATGGCGTCCTGACAATCCTGTTCATCAGCCTGAACACCGTAGGGCAGGCGCACGGCAATGAATTGCAGTGCCTCGTTGCCCGTTTCCTGACGAAGCTCGTTAATTGCCATTTGACACAGTTTCCCGGCAAGAGTGGAGTCCTGACCACCACTAATACCAAGTACGAGTGATTTAATGAACGGATAGGTTTGCAGATAGCTTTTCAGAAAATCGATGCTGCGGCGAATTTCCTCTTCGGCATTAATCTGCGGTTTTGCGCCCAGCGCCTTTATTATTTGTTGTTGCAATGTCATTGAACCCCTCCAGACAGAAAAATAAAACTTCCTTAAAGCTAACCCGTTGCTACTGAAACGACAAGCGACAGCAGGTTGAATGGCGGTTAAAACGTCATACAGGAATCCTCTGAAAGCGGAGCCGTTTCGTTCACAGGCTTGAAAAAGCCCCCGATGTGTTCCAGGCTTATCTAACACGCTGATAAACAAGAGGACGGAATATGAACAAGAATATGGCAGGAATTCTGAGTGCAGCGGCGGTATTAACCATGCTGGCAGGTTGTACGGCGTATGATCGTACCAAAGACCAGTTTGTACAGCCTGTGGTGAAAGACGTCAAAAAAGGCATGAGCCGGGCGCAGGTTGCACAAATTGCGGGTAAACCTTCGTCTGAAGTGAGCATGATCCATGCTCGTGGTACTTGCCAGACCTATATCCTGGGTCAACGTGATGGTAAAGCAGAAACCTATTTTGTCGCGTTAGATGATACCGGACATGTCATCAACTCCGGCTATCAGACCTGTGCCGAATACGACACCGATCCACAAGCGGCGAAGTAATTTCTTCGCCTGAAAGCTTGAGTTACAACGGAAACCGGCCATTGCGCCGGTTTTTTTTTACCTCGTGTTCTTATTTATTGTCGCGAATTATTTAACCGAAATGTGAAGAAGGTCATAACAACAGGTCAAGGAGAGACAATTTGTATGGTCAAAGAAATACTATCGTTCAGGTCAATACCGTATACTCTTTTCAGCCACCAAAAAAAGTCATGTTGGTTTCGCAAGTTACCCAGAGCATGGAAGCAGGTGAAGGCTTGCGGAGTGTCTGGCTGACAGATAATCGTTGATGAGGGCAGTTTTATGGAAAAGAAACACATTTATCTGTTTTGTTCTGCGGGCATGTCTACCTCTTTACTGGTATCAAAAATGCGCGCACAGGCAGAAAAATATGAAGTTCCGGTCATTATTGAAGCATTTCCGGAAACACTGGCGGGTGAAAAAGGTCAGAATGCCGATGTCGTGTTATTAGGGCCGCAGATTGCTTATATGTTGCCCGAAATCCAGCGTTTGTTACCCAACAAACCCGTTGAAGTCATTGATTCACTGTTATATGGCAAAGTCGATGGTTTAGGCGTGCTTAAGGCTGCAGTTGCAGCAATTAAAAAAGCCGCAGCAAATTAATTTTTAAATTTTTCCGTCAAAGAGTTATTTCATAAATCTATACCGCAATACTTTAATTGCGGTTTTTAAGGGTATTTTTCTATGAGTAATGTTATTGCATCGCTTGAAAAGGTACTCCTCCCTTTTGCAGTCAAAATAGGAAAACAGCCACACGTTAATGCAATCAAAAACGGCTTTATTCGTTTAATGCCGTTAACCCTTGCGGGGGCCATGTTTGTATTAATCAATAACGTTTTTCTGAGCTTTGGGGAGGGGTCGTTTTTTTACTCCTTAGGTATTCGCCTCGATGCCTCAACCATTGAAACACTCAATGGCCTGAAAGGTATTGGTGGAAACGTATACAACGGAACATTAGGGATTATGTCTTTAATGGCGCCGTTTTTTATCGGTATGGCGCTGGCAGAAGAGCGTAAAGTCGATGCGCTCGCGGCAGGGTTGTTATCCGTTGCGGCATTTATGACCGTCACGCCTTATAGTGTCGGTGAAGCTTATGCGGTCGGCGCAAACTGGTTAGGTGGCGCGAATATCATTTCCGGGATTATTATCGGCCTGGTGGTGGCAGAAATGTTTACCTTTATTGTCCACCGCAACTGGGTGATTAAATTACCCGACAGTGTACCGACATCGGTCTCACGTTCTTTCTCAGCATTAATTCCCGGCTTTATTATTCTTTCTGTGATGGGAATTATTGCCTGGGCGCTGAATACCTGGGGCACTAACTTCCATCAGATTATTATGGATACCATCTCGACGCCGCTGGCATCGTTGGGTAGCGTGGTCGGCTGGGCGTATGTGATCTTTGTTCCGCTGCTGTGGTTCTTCGGTATTCACGGCGCTCTGGCGCTGACCGCGCTGGACAACGGCATTATGACGCCGTGGGCGCTGGAAAACATCGCCACCTATCAACAATATGGCTCCGTCGAAGCGGCGCTGGCAGCCGGTAAGACCTTCCATATCTGGGCCAAGCCGATGCTGGATTCCTTTATTTTCCTCGGGGGCAGCGGTGCGACCCTGGGGCTGATTCTGGCTATCTTTATCGCTTCTCGCCGTGCTGACTATCGTCAGGTGGCAAAACTGGCGCTGCCGTCGGGCATCTTCCAGATTAATGAACCGATTCTGTTTGGTCTGCCGATTATCATGAACCCGGTGATGTTTATCCCGTTTGTTCTGGTGCAACCTATTCTGGCGGCAATTACTCTGGCGGCGTACTACATGGGCATCATCCCACCGGTGACTAACATTGCACCGTGGACCATGCCAACCGGTCTGGGAGCCTTCTTTAATACTAACGGTAGCGTCGCCGCATTGCTGGTCGCACTCTTCAACCTTGGCATCGCAACGCTGATATATCTGCCATTTGTCGTGGTGGCGAACAAAGCGCAGAACGTGATTGATAAAGAAGAGAGCGAAGAAGATATTGCTAACGCCCTGAAATTTTAATCGACGCTGGCACGGGCAACTCGTGCCAGTAAGAATAGAGAGGAACGATGTATGATGGATCTCGATAATATTCCTGATACGCAAACGGAAGCTGAGGAACTGGAAGAAGTGGTGATGGGGCTTATCATCAACTCCGGACAAGCGCGCAGCCTGGCGTATGCGGCGCTGAAGCAGGCGAAGCAGGGCGATTTTGCAGCGGCAAAAGCCATGATGGATCAGTCGCGAATGGCCTTGAATGAAGCGCATCTGGTACAGACGAAACTGATTGAAGGCGACGCGGGTGAAGGCAAGATGAAAGTGAGTCTGGTGCTGGTTCACGCCCAGGATCATTTAATGACTTCCATGCTTGCACGTGAACTGATTACCGAATTAATTGAGCTTCATGAAAAACTGAAGGCATAAGGAGTCGATGATGCAGCCAGTGATTAATGCGCCGGAAATTGCCACTGCCCGTGAACAGCAGTTGTTTAATGGCAAAAATTTCCATGTGTTTATCTACAATAAAACTGAAAGTATTACTGGATTGCATCAGCATGACTATTATGAGTTTACCCTGGTTTTAACTGGTCGTTATTTCCAGGAGATTAACGGTAAGCGCGTGTTGCTGGAACGGGGCGATTTTGTTTTTATTCCGTTAGGATCACACCATCAAAGTTTTTATGAGTTTGGTGCCACGCGCATATTGAACGTTGGGATCAGTAAACGTTTTTTTGAACAGCATTATTTGCCGTTGTTGCCTTATTGCTTTGTTGCTTCACAGGTTTACCGAACAAATAATACTTTTCTTACCTATGTGGAAACGGTGATTTCTTCATTGAATTTCAGCGAAACCGGTCTGGAAGAATTTGTTGAGATAGTCACTTTTTATGTCATTAACCGTTTACGTCATTACCGCGAAGAACAGGTGATTGATGATGTGCCACAGTGGTTAAAAAGTACGGTTGAAAAGATGCATGATAAAGCGCAGTTCAGTGAGAATGCGCTGGAAAATATGGTGATGTTATCGGCTAAATCGCAGGAGTATTTGACGCGTGCGACTCAGCGATATTATGGCAAAACGCCGATGCAGATTATTAATGAAATCCGCATTAACTTTGCCAAAAAACAACTGGAAATGACCAACTATTCTGTGACTGATATTGCATTTGAAGCGGGTTATAGTAGCCCAAGCCTGTTTATTAAAACGTTTAAGAAACTAACATCTTTTACACCAAATAGTTATCGTAAGAAATTGACTGAATTTAATCAGTAGCTATTGTCACTGATCATTAAATTTACATGCGTGCCTTATTTATCCTGGGGAGACCGGGATATTCCTGACGTAGAGGCAGGTATGAATAATATTAGTATTTCCTGATGAAGGGAGAAATTATGAGCCAGAAATTAAAAGTCGTCACTATTGGTGGCGGGAGTAGTTATACCCCGGAACTGCTGGAAGGGTTTATTAAGCGTTATCACGAATTGCCGGTGACTGAATTATGGCTGGTGGATGTCGAAGGTGGTAAAGCAAAACTGGATATTATCTTTGATCTCTGCCAGCGAATGATCGATAACGCTGGTGTACCGATTAAACTTTATAAAACGCTTGATCGTCGTGAGGCGCTGAAAGGGGCAGATTTTGTCACTACCCAACTGCGCGTAGGTCAATTACCAGCACGCGAACTGGATGAACGTATTCCGTTAAGTCATGGTTATCTTGGCCAGGAAACTAATGGTGCGGGTGGACTGTTTAAAGGTCTGCGCACCATTCCGGTGATTTTTGACATCGTAAAAGATGTCGAAGAACTTTGTCCGAATGCGTGGGTGATCAACTTCACTAACCCGGCGGGAATGGTCACTGAAGCGGTTTATCGTCATACCGGATTTAAACGCTTTATCGGCGTGTGTAATATTCCGATTGGCATGAAAATGTTTATCGGCGATGTTTTAGCCTTGAATGAGAACGATGATTTATCTATCGATCTGTTCGGCCTGAACCACATGGTGTTTATTAAGGATGTTTTGGTAAATGGCAAATCACGTTTCGCCGAATTGCTTGATGGTGTGGCATCCGGGCAGTTAAAAGCATCTGGTGTTAAAAATATTTTCGATCTGCCGTTTAGCGAAGGTTTAATTCGGGCTCTGAACCTGTTGCCGTGTTCCTATTTGCTTTATTACTTCAAGCAAAAAGAGATGCTGGCGATTGAAATGGGTGAATACTACAAAGGCGGCGCGCGTGCGCAGGTGGTACAGAAAGTCGAGAAGCAACTCTTTGATCTGTATAAAAACCCGGATCTGAAAGTGAAACCGAAAGAGCTGGAGCAGCGCGGTGGGGCTTATTACTCTGATGCAGCGTGCGAAGTCATCAACGCTATCTACAACGACAAGCAAACGGAACATTACGTTAATATCCCGCATCATGGGCATATTGATAATATTCCGGCAGACTGGGCGGTAGAAATGACCTGCACGCTGGGGCGCGATGGCGCGACGCCACATCCGCGCATTACGCATTTCGATGACAAAGTGATGGGGCTGATTCACACCATCAAAGGCTTCGAGATTGCGGCCAGCAACGCAGCACTTAGCGGGGAATTTAACGATGTGTTACTGGCGCTAAACCTTAGCCCGTTGGTGCACTCCGATCGTGATGCTGAGCTGCTGGCACGCGAGATGATTCTGGCGCACGAGAAATGGCTGCCAAACTTTGCCGACTGCATAGCAGAACTTAAAAAAGCACATTAACCGGGGCTGATTATGGAACGCTTACTGATTGTTAATGCCGATGACTTTGGCCTAAGTAAAGGCCAGAACTACGGCATTATCGAGGCCTGCCGAAACGGTATTGTCACATCGACGACGGCGCTGGTGAATGGTGAAGCTATCGACCATGCGGTGCAGTTGAGTCGCGATGAACCGAGTCTGGCAGTTGGAATGCACTTTGTTCTCACCCTGGGCAAGCCGCTGACTGCAATGCCGGGTTTAACCCGCGAAGGTGTGTTAGGGAAGTGGATCTGGCAACTGGCGGAAGAAGATGCTTTACCGCTGGAGGAAATTGCTCAGGAACTTGCCAGTCAGTATCTGCGTTTCATTGAGCTATTTGGGCGCAAACCAACGCACCTTGATAGCCATCATCATGTGCATATGTTCCCGCAGATTTTCCCGATTGTGGCGAAGTTTGCGGCTGAAGAGGGGATTGCGTTGCGCATCGACCGTCAGCCGCTATCTTATGATGGTGATTTACCGGCTAATTTGCGCAGCTCGCAGGGATTCAGTAGCGCGTTCTATGGTGAAGAGATTAGCGAGTCACTGTTTCTGCAAGTGCTGGATGATTCCAGCCATCGCGGTGAACGTTCGTTGGAAGTGATGTGCCATCCGGCGTTTGTCGATAATACAATTCGCCAGAGTGCTTATTGCTTTCCACGGTTAACGGAGCTGGAAGTGTTGACATCAGCATCGCTGAAGTATGCCATTGCCGAGCGAGGTTATCGGTTGGGTAGTTATCTTGATGTGTAAGGTAGTTTGTAAAGTCACTCCCCTGGGGGAGTGACTTTATTCATATTTACGCCGGAATTTTATCAATCTTAGGAATTCGTGACCATACGCGGTGCGCTGCCATTAGCGTTAACAGTTCATCCATAAAACTACCGTCTGCGCTGTCGGCTTCCACAATCCCTTCTTCACCCTGGTCATCAACCTTGATTGTCGCCTTAAACTTGCGCGCATCGCCCGCCAGCGCAATCGGTTTAAGGTGCTTATAGGCTTCCATCAGGTAATAGTTTGCATCGCCGTTGTCTGCGATATCGGCGATATTACCGGAAGGGACAATGACTGCATCGACCGTCAGCGATGGCGCCCCGGCAAAGGTTGCTGCTATCGGCAACACCGTACCGTCATCGGTAGTGACTTCGCCCATCCGTGAGTAAAGCAGTTTGGCATGAACGCCTTTGGCTTTCAGCGCCTTCAGAATTGCCAGAAGGTCTGCGGATTTCACTTCATCATTAAGCAAAATAGCTACCACACGGCCTTTCACATCACCGTCAGGAATGGCATACAGACTTAACGCCGGATCTTTTTTAAGCCCGTTTACGTCCGGTGGCGGGGTGATATTCAGTTGGTCGTCAGTCAGTTCGATACCGAGATTTTTTGCTACCGCCTGCGCCAGGTTAAGATCGATATGCGCTAACTGGTCAACGACGCGCTCACGAATATAAGGTCGTACAACTTTGCTTAACTCAAAGCTGAAACCATCGACTATATGGCGCTGCTCGAACGGTGTTTGACTTAGCCAGAACAGGCGCGGATGCGAGTAGTATTCGCCAAATGATGGGCTGCGTTCCCGCACTTTATTGCCTTCCACGCGCTCCTGATATGATTCAAACCCACCGCGTTTTGGCCCCGGCGGCGTTTCGCGCGGCCAGTTATCGTTGATCGAGTTCGGTTCGTAATTCGCCGGGTTAGTGTCGATTCCCATCCGATGCATACCGTCACGCTGGAAATTGTGGTACGGGCAGGTAGGGCGATTAATCGGAATTTCATGAAAATTCGGCCCGCCAAGACGGCTGATTTGTGTATCGGTATAAGAGAACAAACGTCCCTGCAACAGCGGATCGTTGGTGAAATCCAGACCAGGGACAATATGACCAGGATGGAAAGCTGCCTGTTCGTTTTCGGCAAAGAAGTTATCCGGGTTACGGTTAAGCACCATTTTGCCGACGCGCTGAACGGGTACTAACTCTTCCGGGATGAGTTTCGTTGGGTCAAGCAGGTCGAAGTCGAATTTGAATTCATCTTCTTCGGGGATCAACTGGAAGCCCAGTTCGTATTCCGGGAAATCGCCTGATTCAATGGCTTCCCACAGTTCGCGGCGGTGGAAGTCTGGATCACGTCCGGTGAGTTTCTGCGCTTCATCCCACACCAGTGAGGCTTTACCTGCCAGTGGTTTCCAGTGGAAACGTACAAAGGTCGCTTTACCTTCGGCGTTAATCAGGCGGAAGGTGTGAATGCCGAAGCCTTCCATGGTGCGGTAACTGCGTGGTATTCCGCGATCTGACATCGCCCACATCACGTTGTGGAGCGTTTCTGGTTGCAGGGATACATAATCCCAGAAGGTGTCGTGGGCGCTTTGCCCTTGCGGAATTGCCCAGTGCGGTTCCGGTTTTACCGCATGAACAAAATCGGGGAATTTATGCGCATCCTGAATAAAGAAGATTGGTGTGTTATTGCCAACAAGGTCAAAAATACCCTCTTCGGTATAGAACTTGGTGGCAAAACCACGGATATCACGCACCGTATCTGCCGAACCTGCGCCACCCTGAACGGTAGAGAAACGCACGAACACCGGGGTAATTTTGTTCGGATCTGACAGGAAGTCGGCTTTGGTGATATCGCTTAAGTTTTTATACGGCTGGAAATAACCGTGAGCGGCTGACCCACGCGCGTGAACGATACGTTCCGGGATACGTTCATGGTCGAAGTGGGTGATTTTCTCGCGCAGAATAAAATCTTCCAGCAGCGTTGGACCACGGCTACCGGCACGCAGTGAGTTTTGATCGTCGGCGATGCGCACGCCCTGATTAGTGGTCAGCGCATAATTTTCACTGCCTTTGCGTACGTCTTCCAGAGAGTTTAGTTTTTCGTTACGCGTATCAGGGGCTTTCAGACTCCCTGGGGCGGTAGGTTGTGCGCCTGGCGGTGTTGGTTCAGCCGCTGGACGATAAGATCCGTCTTCAGGTGCCAGTGAGTCCATTCCCGGTTTCGCTTCGCTGGAGTCGTGTAGTGGTGACTGGTGCTGATGTGGGTTCTTTTCGTTATGTTGCGACATTGAACTCGTCTCCTTAATTCATCACTGAAAGGGCCGCTGTTTTGGTCAAAAAACCCTCTAACTATAGACCATCAGGATGATCCCGCTCTGGAAGTGGTGCCAGAGAAGGTATTCGGGAATATACGCAAAGCAGGACGGACGGGGGGTAAATCAGCTAAACTACAATTTTTCTGATTTTTAATATGCGTTTAGTGAAGCCAGTAATGAAGAAACCGCTACGTCAGCAAAACCGCCCGATTATTAGCTATGTTCCTCGCACGGAACCTGCGCCGCCAGAACATGCGATTAAGATGGATTCGTTTCGCGATGTCTGGATGCTGCGTGGCAAATATGTTGCGTTTGTTCTGACGGGGGAGTCATTCCTGCGCTCACCAGCATTTAGCGTGCCGGAGTCCGCCCAGCGTTGGGCTAACCAAGTGCGCCAGGAAAATGAGATCGAAGAATAAAAAAACGCCTGTCGAATGACAGGCGTTTTGCGTTATGAACCAGGATTAACGGTGTGCCAGTTCGGCGTCGTCTTCGCTGTCCAGAATGGACTTATCGGTTTGCTTCAGCCACTGGCTGGTCAGCGTACCTGCGGTCATTGAGCCGCTCACGTTCAATGCAGTTCGACCCATATCGATAAGCGGTTCAACGGAGATTAACAGAGCCACTAGCGTTACCGGCAGGCCCATCGCCGGCAGAACAATTAACGCGGCGAATGTTGCACCGCCACCAACACCTGCAACACCTGCTGAACTCACTGTGACGATACCGACGAGTGTTGCAATCCACATCGGGTCCAGCGGGTTAATGCCCACCGTTGGCGCAACCATCACCGCCAGCATTGCCGGATACAAACCGGCACAGCCGTTCTGACCAATGGTCGCCCCAAAAGAGGCGGCGAAACTGGCGATAGATTCTGGAACACCCAGACGACGCGTTTGTGCTTCAACGTTCAGTGGAATAGACGCTGCACTGGAGCGACTGGTGAAAGCAAACGTCAGCACCGGCCACACTTTACGGAAGTATTTCAGCGGACTCACGCCATTAATACCCAGCAGAATGCCATGCACCGCAAACATAATGATAAGACCCAGGTAGGACGCGACAACGAAGCTACCCAGCTTAATGATGTCTTGCAGGTTGGAACCGGCAACCACTTTGGTCATCAGCGCAAGCACGCCGTAAGGGGTTAGTTGCATGACCAGGCGAACCAATTTCATCACCCAGCTTTGCAGTGTGTCGATAGCTGTTAAAACGCGTTCACCTTTCGGCGCATCATCTTTCAGCAGTTTCAGCGCCGCGACGCCGAGGAATGCGGCAAAAATTACCACGCTGATAATTGATGTCGGATTCGCACCGGTCAGATCGGCAAACGGTTTTTTCGGGATAAAAGACAGAATGAGTTGCGGAACACTTAAATCCGCGACTTTACCGACATAGTTGCTTTCGATAGCGTTCAGACGGGCAGTCTCAGCGCCACCCTGAACCAGACCTTCAGCAGTCAGACCAAACAGGTTAGTCACCAGCACACCGACCAGCGCCGCAATCAGCGTGGTAAACAGCAGCGTACCGATGGTCAGAAAACTGATTTTGCCTAACTGAGATGCGTTATGCAGGCGAGCAACCGCGCTCAGAATAGAGGCGAATACTAACGGCATAACGATCATTTGCAGTAGCTGAACATAGCCGTTACCGACAATGTTAAACCACTGTACAGAATCTTTAAGTACCTGGCTGCCAGAACCATAAATGGTATGCAGAGCAAGGCCAAAGACCACGCCCATCACCAGACCCACCAGTACTTTTTTTGCCAGACTCCACTGTTTGTGGCGAGCCTGAGCCAGCACAAACAATAGAACAACGAACACCACGATGTTCGCAATTAATGGAAAGTTCATCCCCGTTCTCCTGATCTTATTATTTCTATCACTGTGTAACAGTCATAGTGTTGGCGCAAGATTAACAGAACTGTGAGCTGGCTCTTATATTCAAATGGAATTGCTTATTCCAGAAAGGTGATTTTTGCTTTTTTAGTATTCAACCTGGTGCTTAATAAGGCGATGAAACTGGATCTGCAAGGTATTGATCATTTGCGATGACCAACGAACCGCGCTGTTTTCAGGCAGAGAATGGGGCATCCACACCGACCAGACAAATAATGTCATGCAGAGAAAACGTTCCAGCTGATTGCCCTTTTGTGGCACCAGAATTGGCAGGCGAAAGCGCCAGCGACACGGCCAGAGCAGGGGAACACCAGCCGGTGTCAGCATATCGGCAAGAATATGACTCAAATAACCCAGCACCATACCTTGCAGTGCATCAGCCGGAATAAACCAGCTTTCCGGAACTTTGAGGTAAAAGGTTGCCAGCAGGGCAAATACAGCCAGCAAACTGTGGGTAAATCCACGGTGTCCAAATGCGCGGGCAATGGGTTTTGATATCCACTTTAATCGCTGCCCAAGAAACGATTTTGGGTGGTCGATGTCCGGTAACAGACACGTTAAGATCGCGGAAGGGACAATATGCCACCAGTCACCCTGTGCCAGCACGGGTGTCAGCTCGGCATTTTTGGCAAATACCGCACAAGCAATAGAAAAGAGAAGGTGACCTTCCGCCGTCATGATAAAACTCACTAAACTGTCGATACGTACAGTATAGGATTTTTATACAGTGCGCGGAAGTGGTGACGGTGTAACTCTTTATCACAAAATGATGATAAATCCACCAGTTGAATAAAAATTCAGATAAAAAGCCAGGGGCAGTTATGACACTGCCCGATTTTATTAGCCGAGGAGGTCGGTCGCGGTCAATTCGGTGAGAGATGAAAGTTTTACGTTCGCCAACACAAAACGTGGATCATTTTGCGCTTCGGGCGCGGGGACGACGATAGAACGCATACGTGCCGCTTTAGAGGCGATCATGCCATTTACAGAGTCTTCCAGCGCCACGCAGGCGAGAGGATCAACCCCCAGTTTTGCTGCACAGTCGAGATACACTTGTGGATGCGGCTTGCTGTAAGGCAGCTTTTCGGCGGAGGCGAGGGCATCGAAACTGTCACGTAAGTTAAACATGGTCAGCACTTTTTCCAGCATATGCAAAGGTGACGCGGAGGCCAGACCTACCAATAATCCTTGTTCTTTGCATAGCGCAACGGCCTCACGCACACCAGGCAGTAATGGTCGCGTCTCTTCAACCAGTGAAATGGCACGGGCAATAACCCGTTCAACTACCTCCTGACGACTCGGCCCATTCCACGGTTGCCGGGCATACCACAGATCAACCACCATATCGATGCGTAAACCTAAGGTGTCCGGTAGCTCGTTACGACGGGAGATATCTACCCCCAGGCTTGCCATCACATCCAGTTCGGCTCGATCCCATAAAGGTTCTGAGTCGATAAGTAATCCATCCATATCGAAAATTGCAGCAAGAATCTGACGCGGGGTTGACATTACAACCTCTCCTTTAGAGCATTATGTGTAAGGTATTAAGCAGTGCTTATGATTAAGCGCCTATCATATCGCCTTTAAAGAATGGGCGAAAACAGATATCTACAGGTAAACTAATTGAAACGACGCGTCTTAATCAAGGAGAACTCATGACGTATCAACAAGCTGGACGCATTGCTGTTTTGAAAAGGATTTTGGGTTGGGTGATTTTTATACCGACACTTGTTTCCACGTTAATTTCCTTGCTGAAGTTTATGAATGTCCGGCAAGAATCCCAGGAAGGCATCAATGCAGTAATGCTCGATTTTGCGCATGTCATGATCGATATGATGCAGGCGAATACGCCTTTTCTGAATCTGTTCTGGTACAACTCACCGACGCCCAATTTTAATGGTGGTGTGAACGTTATGTTTTGGGTGATTTTCATCCTGATATTTGTGGGTCTTGCGTTGCAAGACTCTGGTGCCCGTATGAGCCGCCAGGCGCGCTTTTTGCGCGAAGGTGTTGAGGATCAACTCATTCTGGAGAAGGCTAAAGGGGAAGAGGGGTTAACGCGTGAGCAGATTGAGTCACGCATTGTGGTGCCACACCATACTATTTTCTTACAGATTTTCTCACTCTATATCCTGCCGGTAATTTGTATTGCTGCGGGGTATGTGTTCTTTTCTTTGCTTGGATTTATTTAAGTAAAAGGCCGCATGGAGCGGCCATTATCATCAATCCACATCACGCAGCTAACAATCTATCCAGTGACTGCTGGGCAATAACCAAATGCTGGCCGCCAAACAACCTTGCACGGTTAAGTAACGTGTAGAGTTGGTAAATCGGCTGACGTTCGAGGAAATCTGCCGGTAGCGGTGAAACGGACTGATAGCCGTCATAGATTTGTGGCGGCAGTTCGGTATGCAGCGGTAACATCGCCAGATCGCACTCTCTGTCGCCCCAGTAACAGGCAGGGTCGAATATATACGGCCCCTCCGGGCCCAGAGCGCAGTTGCCGGACCATAAATCACCGTGTAACAGTGAAGGCTGTGGCTGATGTGAACTCAGACGCTGCTGAATATGCTCGACGATGGCGTCGATATTGCCGAAGGCGATCCCTTTTTCTGCCGCCAGTTCCAGTTGCCAGCCAATACGTTGTTCAGCAAAGAACGTTGACCAGCGACGTTGCCAGGTGTTGGGTTGTGGAGTAGTGGAAAGTGCGTTGTCAAAATCGAGGCCAAATTGCGGCTGGTCACTCCATTGATGCAGGTGCGCAATTTGCTGTCCTAAAATAAATGCGTTATGTGCATCCAACGGGCGAGGCGGGAGATAGTCCATCACCAAAAAACTGTAGTCGCGGTCAGCGCCAACAGCCCAGACTTTAGGCACGGTGACGGTTTTACTGCGCGACAGTAATTCCAGTTGGTCGGCTTCGGCGGTAAAACCGGAAAGCAGTTCCCTTTCATCACATTTGACGAAAAAGTCACGTCCTGCATAGCGTAAATGCCATGCGGCATGGACTTCTCCGCCAGGCAGTTCATTACGCAGTTCGATTTCGCCTTCACCTAACTGCTCGCTCAAAAGACGACTGATTGCCTGCCACATGATGTCTCTCCCATGTTGTCTGCCAGATCATAAGGTTAGCGCAGGAATGCGGTGCAAAAACACGAGCTAACGCACACCACAGACTGATTATTGCCCAAAAACCATTTATTTTCTGTTGCTATGCCAGTCCTCCCAGGTGGTGATTATGATCTCTGGGTCTTTGCCTGTGGCGCTTTGGGTGAGTGCGGCAACCAGCTCTCTTATTTCATCTTCACTTTGAGTACTGATAAGCCCAAAGGTGTTCGTTCCCAGCTCATGGATATTTCCGTCATCATCCGTCATGGTCAGTAAAAAACCGTCGCGTGTCAGAAAGTTATTTAACTCATTAATTTCAGTTAATGTGTCTTCATGCAACATGACAGTAATGACATAACGGACAAGATCGCCACCAGCCATAATTCACCTCTTTGTTATCACGTGATTTTTTAGCATAGTCGGAGAAACGCGTTGTCGACAGGTTTATGGTGATTCCCCCAATATTGGGGGAATATCTCTATGAGTGGGAAAGGTAAGCGTAAATTTTTTGCGTATCATCATGGGAGCACAGGCGGGTTCCCTGATTGAGCGTGGCGGCGCTGCCCGCAGCGACCCCAAAACGGACCATCTCTGCAAGAGAGGCATTTTCCGCCAGTTTCAGCGTCATCGCGCCGACCATGCTGTCGCCTGCACCGACGGTACTCTGGCTTTTCACCGGTGGTGGCACGACCTGAATACAGTTTTCGCTGTCCACTCCCAGCGCGCCCTGCGGACCAAGGGAAACGACAACCCGCCTGGCCTTACCGCTATTAACGATTTCCTGCGCGGCTTTGCGCACATCATCAGGTTGGGTGAGTTCGCGGTTAACCAGTGCACTGAGCTCTTTCTGGTTAGGCTTAACCAGTTCAATATTGCCAATGGCCAGGGCTGCACTTAAAGCCTCGCCAGAACTGTCGACGATGCAGCGAATCCCTTGTCTTTGCGCAGCGGAAATAAGCTGAGTTAATTTTTCCAGCTTCACACCTGGGGGCAGGCTTCCGCTTATGACCAGGATGGCTCCAGATTCAATTTCCAGAACTTGCTCTTCAAGTTGACGAAATTCATCGTCACTTAATGTCGCGCCAGGCATGACAAATCGGTACTGCTCACCTGTAGACTCCACATGTACGTGCAGATTCTGGCGGGTCCAGTCTTTTGCTTCGACGGTCGCAACCGGGACATTTTCATCAGCCAGCAGTGAAACCAGATGTTCGCCAGTCGCTCCGCCAGCCGGGAAGATTGCCGTGGCGCTCCCACCAAGGTGAGCAATGGCGCGGGCGACGTTAATACCGCCGCCCCCAGGCTCAAACACCGGGGCGGTACAACGCAGTTTTCCTTCGGGATAAATTTGCGGGGTAATTGTTGCGCTATCGAGAGAGGGCGCAAGTGTCAACGTATAGATACGTACCATCATTTCCTCCTATAGGCTGATTTCAGTCTGGCACTGAATCAGTGGAAAGTGAAGAAATTAACAATATGATTTATTGGATATTTATATGAAAATAATAAGATGAAGATATATAAATAAATATTTGTTTTCGTAATGTGCTTATTCAAAAAATGAAATAAGAAGTCGTTGCTAAGTTTTTCACTCCTTTTTATAATTTGTCACCTTTCCAGGGACGCTACTCTTTGATCCTTAAGAAAGTTTCCGGGACCGCGATGGTCTCTTTTTTTGTTGTACGGACTTTTAATAAATGAAGCTTTTGAAGACAGTTCCTGCCATCGTTATGCTGGCGGGGGGTATGTTTGCGTCTCTGAATGCAGCTGCCGATGATTCCGTTTTTACTGTCATGGACGATCCTGCCAGCGCCAAAAAACCTTTTGAAGGTAATCTGAATGCAGGCTACCTTGCACAATCAGGTAACACGAAAAGTTCTTCACTAACGGCTGACACCACTATGACCTGGTATGGGCATTCTACTGCCTGGTCGCTGTGGGGGAATGCCAGTAATACTTCTTCTAACGATGAGCGTTCTTCGGAAAAATATGCGGCGGGCGGGCGTAGCCGTTTTAATTTAACTGACTATGACTATTTATTTGGTCAGGCAAGCTGGCTGACAGACCGCTATAACGGTTATCGCGAACGCGATGTGCTGACTGCGGGTTATGGTCGCCAGTTTTTGAATGGTCCGGTACACAGCTTCCGCTTTGAATTCGGTCCTGGCGTGCGTTACGACAAATATACCGACAATGCCAGTAAAACCCAGCCGCTGGGTTATGCTTCCGGGGCTTACGCGTGGCAGTTGACCGACAACGCGAAAATTACCCAGGGCGTTTCCGTCTTTGGCGCGGAAGATACGACGCTGAACTCGGAAAGCGCGTTAAATGTGGCTATTAATGAACATTTCGGTCTGAAGGTGGCGTACAACGTTACATGGAACTCTGAACCGCCTGAATCGGCTCCAGAACATACCGATCGCCGAACAACGTTATCGCTGGGATATAAAATGTAATTACTGCCGGGCCGCGACGAGCGGTCTGGCTTTTTCGTTAGCTAATCGCATTTTACCATTCAACCCCAAATCATTGCCGCCCAACGCAGTAACAGCATTGCGCCACAAATAGCCAGCAACACCACCACCATCTTCCAGTGTTTTTTGTCAAAACGTTTTGTCGGCATGTGTTTTCCTGCGTATTTCGAGTGGTCAATATCCGAGTGTAACAAAATGGGCAGGCGTTGCCTGTATTGATTTATATCATTTCGATCATGATGATTGCCGCTTTGCCCGATAACAAATACCGTGTAAACTGCCAGACGGTATTATCAGAAAGTGGGTGTAGGTCTGGCATCGCTAATCAGCATGTTATGACATATTTCGCAGAGTGAAGCGGGAATCAGCCCAAACCTTTTTGGTAAATTTCATATGAATCTTTGTATGTGATCTTGCGTATGGGTCACCACTGCAAATAAGGATATAACATGCCTGTTATTACTCTTCCTGATGGCAGCCAACGCCATTACGACCACGCTGTAAGTCCCATGGATGTTGCGCTGGACATTGGTCCAGGTCTGGCGAAAGCCTGTATCGCAGGGCGCGTAAATGGCGAGCTGGTTGATGCTTGCGATCTGATTGAAGACGACGCACAACTGTCGATCATTACCGCAAAAGACGAAGAAGGTCTGGAGATCATTCGTCACTCCTGCGCGCACCTGTTAGGGCACGCGATTAAACAACTTTGGCCGCATACCAAAATGGCAATCGGCCCGGTTATTGACAACGGTTTCTATTACGACGTTGATCTTGACCGCACGTTAACCCAGGAAGATGTCGAAGCACTCGAGAAGCGGATGCATGAGCTTGCTGAGAAAAACTACGACGTCATTAAGAAGAAAGTCAGCTGGCACGAAGCGCGTGAAACGTTTGTTAAACGCGGCGAGAGCTATAAAGTCTCCATCCTGGACGAAAATATTGCCCATGATGACCAGCCTGGCCTCTATTTCCATGAAGAATATGTCGATATGTGCCGTGGTCCGCACGTACCGAATATGCGTTTCTGCCATCATTTCAAACTGATGAAAACGGCAGGCGCTTACTGGCGCGGCGACAGCAACAACAAAATGTTGCAGCGTATTTACGGTACTGCGTGGGCAGACAAAAAAGCCCTCAACGCTTACCTGCAGCGCCTGGAAGAAGCCGCTAAACGCGATCACCGTAAAATCGGCAAACAGCTTGACCTGTATCATATGCAGGAAGAAGCGCCGGGTATGGTATTCTGGCACAACGACGGCTGGACAATCTTCCGTGAACTGGAAGTATTCGTTCGTTCTAAACTGAAAGAGTACCAGTATCAGGAAGTAAAAGGTCCGTTCATGATGGACCGCGTCCTGTGGGAAAAAACCGGTCACTGGGACAACTACAAAGATGCAATGTTCACCACCTCTTCAGAGAACCGTGAATACTGCATTAAGCCGATGAACTGCCCGGGTCACGTACAAATTTTCAACCAAGGGCTGAAGTCATATCGCGATCTGCCGCTGCGTATGGCCGAGTTCGGTAGCTGCCACCGTAACGAGCCGTCAGGTTCTCTGCATGGCCTGATGCGTGTACGTGGTTTTACCCAGGATGACGCGCATATCTTCTGTACTGAAGAACAAATTCGCGATGAAGTTAACGGATGTATCCGTTTAGTCTATGATATGTACAGCACTTTTGGCTTCGAAAAAATCGTGGTCAAACTTTCCACTCGTCCTGAAAAACGTATTGGCAGCGACGAAATGTGGGATCGTGCTGAGGCGGATCTGGCGGTTGCGCTGGAAGAAAACAACATCCCGTTTGAATATCAACTGGGTGAAGGCGCTTTCTACGGTCCGAAAATTGAATTTACCCTGTATGACTGCCTCGATCGTGCATGGCAGTGCGGTACAGTACAGCTGGACTTCTCCTTGCCGTCTCGTCTGAGCGCCTCTTATGTAGGCGAAGACAACGAGCGTAAGGTTCCGGTAATGATTCACCGCGCAATTTTGGGGTCAATGGAACGTTTCATTGGTATCCTGACCGAAGAGTTCGCTGGTTTCTTCCCGACCTGGCTTGCGCCAGTGCAGGTTGTTATCATGAATATTACCGATTCTCAGTCTGAATACGTTAACGAATTGACGCAAAAACTATCAAATGCGGGCATTCGTGTTAAAGCAGACTTGAGAAATGAGAAGATTGGCTTTAAAATCCGCGAGCACACTTTGCGTCGCGTCCCATATATGCTGGTCTGTGGTGATAAAGAGGTGGAATCAGGCAAAGTTGCCGTTCGTACCCGCCGTGGTAAAGACCTGGGAAGCATGGACGTAAATGAAGTGATCGAGAAGCTGCAACAAGAGATTCGCAGCCGCAGTCTTAAACAATTGGAGGAATAAGGTATTAAAGGCGGAAAACGAGTTCAAACGGCGCGCCCTAACCGTATCAATGGCGAAATTCGCGCCCAGGAAGTTCGCTTAACAGGTCTGGAAGGCGAGCAGCTTGGTATTGTGAGTCTGAGAGAAGCTCTGGAGAAAGCAGAAGAAGCCGGAGTAGACTTAGTCGAGATCAGCCCTAACGCCGAGCCGCCGGTTTGTCGTATCATGGATTACGGCAAATTCCTCTATGAAAAGAGCAAGTCTTCTAAGGAACAGAAGAAAAAGCAAAAAGTTATCCAGGTTAAGGAAATCAAATTCCGTCCTGGTACAGATGAAGGCGACTATCAGGTAAAACTCCGCAGCCTGATTCGCTTTCTGGAAGAGGGTGACAAAGCCAAAATCACACTGCGTTTCCGTGGTCGTGAGATGGCGCACCAGCAAATCGGTATGGAAGTGCTTAATCGCGTGAAAGACGATTTGCAAGAACTGGCAGTGGTCGAATCCTTCCCAACGAAGATCGAAGGCCGCCAGATGATCATGGTGCTCGCTCCTAAGAAGAAACAGTAAGGCCATCAAGTAATCATTCCTGTGGGCTTCGGCTCACAGGGTGATTCGCCTTTGTTTCTGTTTATCAACAATGCGAAGTGGAAGTTATTAAAATGCCAAAAATTAAGACCGTACGCGGTGCTGCTAAGCGCTTCAAAAAAACCGGTAAAGGTGGTTTTAAGCACAAGCACGCTAACCTGCGTCACATTCTGACCAAAAAAGCGACCAAACGTAAACGTCACCTGCGTCCGAAAGCCATGGTTTCCAAAGGCGATCTGGGCCTGGTAATCGCGTGCCTGCCGTACGCATAAGCCGTTAACGTTTTTAACTTTTTAATTAGAATATAGATACAGGAGAGCACATATGGCTCGCGTAAAACGTGGTGTTATTGCACGCGCACGTCACAAGAAAATTTTGAAACAAGCTAAAGGTTACTACGGTGCGCGTTCTCGCGTATACCGCGTTGCCTTCCAGGCTGTTATCAAAGCTGGTCAGTATGCTTACCGTGACCGTCGTCAACGTAAGCGTCAGTTCCGTCAACTGTGGATTGCGCGTATCAACGCAGCAGCACGTCAGAACGGTATTTCTTACAGCAAATTCATCAATGGCCTGAAAAAAGCCTCTGTTGAAATCGACCGTAAGATCCTGGCTGATATCGCAGTATTCGACAAAGTAGCGTTCACCGCTCTGGTTGAAAAAGCGAAAGCAGCTCTGGCATAAGCCAGTTGGAAGAGGGAGCTAGTCTCCCTCTTTTCGTTTCAACACTATCAGAACATTGACTTTTATCGCCGTAGCCTTTTCAATAAAGGTCTTTTGAAGAGTACCAAAAGGTAACGCAAGCAATGAATGCTGCTATTTTCCGCTTCTTTTTTTACTTTAGCACCTGACTCCAGGAGGCTAGCGCGTGAGAAGAGAAACGGAAAACAGCGCCTGAAAGCCTCCCAGTGGAGGCTTTTTTTGTATGCGCGTTTTGAGAAATAAAAAGCCTGTCTCATCAGGCGTAATTGTCGCAGCCAGTTTGGACACGGCCAGCGCGGAGAAACCGGAGCGTACTTAAGTACGTGAGGATTTCGAGCACTGCCCAGGACAAAATGGCAAGTAAAATAGTCTGATGGGATAGGCTCTAAGTCCAACGAACCAGTGTCACCACTGACACAATGAGGAAAACCATGTCACATCTCGCAGAACTGGTTGCCAGTGCGAAGGCGGCCATTAGCCAGGCGTCAGATGTTGCCGCGTTAGACAATGTGCGCGTCGAATATTTGGGTAAAAAAGGGCACTTAACCCTTCAGATGACGACCCTGCGTGAACTGCCGCCAGAAGAACGCCCGGCAGCCGGTGCGGTTATCAACGAAGCGAAAGAGCAGGTGCAGCAGGCGTTGAATGCGCGTAAAGCTGAACTGGAAAGCGCGGCGCTGAATGCGCGTCTGGCGGCAGAAACTATTGATGTTTCCCTGCCTGGTCGCCGTATTGAAAACGGCGGTCTGCATCCGGTGACCCGTACCATCGACCGTATCGAAAGTTTCTTCGGTGAGCTTGGCTTTACCGTGGCGACCGGGCCGGAAATCGAAGATGATTATCATAACTTCGATGCTCTGAACATTCCTGGTCACCACCCGGCGCGCGCTGACCACGACACTTTCTGGTTTGATGCAACCCGCCTGCTACGTACTCAGACGTCTGGCGTACAGATCCGTACCATGAAAGCTCAGCAGCCGCCGATTCGTATCATCGCGCCTGGACGTGTTTATCGTAACGACTACGACCAGACCCACACGCCGATGTTCCATCAGATGGAAGGTCTGATTGTTGATACCAACATCAGCTTTACCAACCTGAAAGGCACGCTGCACGACTTCCTGCGTAACTTCTTTGAAGAAGATTTGCAAATTCGTTTCCGTCCTTCCTATTTCCCGTTCACCGAACCGTCTGCAGAAGTCGACGTCATGGGTAAAAACGGCAAATGGCTGGAAGTGCTGGGTTGTGGGATGGTGCATCCGAACGTGCTGCGTAACGTTGGTATCGACCCGGAAGTTTACTCTGGTTTCGCCTTCGGGATGGGAATGGAGCGTCTGACCATGTTGCGTTATGGCGTCACCGACCTGCGTTCATTCTTCGAAAACGATCTGCGTTTCCTCAAACAGTTTAAATAAGGCAGGAATAGATTATGAAATTCAGTGAACTGTGGTTACGCGAATGGGTGAACCCAGCGATTGATAGCGACGCGCTGGCGAATCAAATCACCATGGCGGGTCTGGAAGTTGACGGTGTAGAACCCGTTGCAGGTAGCTTCCACGGCGTGGTTGTCGGTGAAGTGGTTGAGTGTGCCCAGCATCCGAACGCGGACAAACTGCGTGTGACGAAAGTCAATGTCGGCGGCGATCGCCTGCTGGATATCGTCTGCGGTGCGCCAAACTGCCGTCAGGGGCTGCGTGTGGCGGTAGCGACTATTGGTGCTGTTCTGCCAGGCGATTTCAAAATTAAAGCGGCGAAACTGCGTGGCGAACCATCTGAAGGGATGCTGTGCTCCTTCTCTGAGCTGGGTATTTCTGACGATCACAACGGCATTATCGAACTGCCAGCGGATGCGCCAATTGGCACCGACATCCGCGAATACCTGAAACTTGATGACAACACTATCGAAATCAGCGTTACGCCAAACCGTGCCGACTGCTTAGGCATCATTGGTGTTGCGCGTGACGTGGCTGTGCTGAATCAGCTACCGCTGATTGAACCGGAAATCGTTCCGGTTGGTGCGACCATCGACGACACGCTGCCGATTGCAGTAGAAGCGCCGGAAGCCTGCCCGCGTTATCTTGGTCGTGTGGTTAAAGGCATTAATGTTAAAGCGCCAACCCCGCTGTGGATGAAAGAAAAACTGCGTCGCTGCGGTATTCGTTCTATTGATGCGGTAGTTGACGTGACCAACTATGTGCTGCTCGAACTGGGCCAGCCGATGCACGCTTTCGATAAAGATCGTATTGAAGGCGGCATTGTAGTGCGGATGGCGAAAGAGGGTGAAACGCTGGTGCTGCTCGACGGTACTGAAGCGAAGCTGAATGCTGACACCCTGGTCATTGCCGACCACAACAAGGCGCTGGCGATGGGCGGCATTTTCGGTGGCGAACACTCTGGCGTAAATGAAGAAACGCAGAACGTCCTGCTGGAATGTGCTTTCTTCAGCCCGCTGTCTATCACCGGTCGTGCTCGTCGTCATGGTCTGCATACCGATGCGTCTCATCGTTACGAGCGTGGTGTTGATCCGGCACTGCAGCACAAAGCGATGGAACGTGCGACCCGTCTGCTGATTGACATCTGCGGCGGTGAAGCTGGCCCGATTATCGATATCACTAACGAAGCAACGCTGCCGAAGCGTGCGACCATCACTCTTCGTCGTAGCAAACTGGATCGCCTGATCGGCCATCATATTGCTGATGAACAGGTGACTGACATTCTGCGTCGTCTCGGCTGTGAAGTGACCGAAGGCAAGGACGAGTGGCAGGCTGTTGCGCCAAGCTGGCGTTTCGACATGGAGATTGAAGAAGATCTGGTCGAAGAAGTGGCGCGTGTTTACGGCTACAACAACATCCCGGATGAGCCAGTACAGGCGAGCCTGATTATGGGCACTCATCGTGAAGCTGACCTGTCACTCAAGCGCGTGAAAACGCTGCTCAACGACAAAGGCTATCAGGAAGTGATCACTTACAGCTTCGTTGATCCGAAAGTTCAACAGATGATCCATCCGGGCGTTGAAGCCTTACTGCTGCCAAGCCCGATTTCCGTTGAAATGTCGGCAATGCGTCTTTCTCTGTGGACTGGCCTGCTGGCAACCGTGGTGTACAACCAGAACCGTCAGCAAAACCGTGTGCGTATTTTCGAAAGCGGTCTGCGTTTCGTGCCGGATACTCAGGCACCGTTGGGCATTCGTCAGGATCTGATGTTAGCTGGTGTGATTTGCGGTAACCGCTACGAAGAACACTGGAACCTGGCAAAAGAGACCGTTGATTTCTATGATTTGAAAGGCGATCTTGAATCCGTTCTCGACCTGACCGGTAAACTGGCTGACGTTGAGTTCCGTGCAGAAGCGAATCCGGCACTGCATCCGGGACAATCCGCAGCGATTTATCTGAAAGGTGAACGCATTGGTTTTGTTGGGGTTGTTCATCCTGAACTGGAACGTAAACTGGATCTTAACGGTCGCACTCTGGTGTTTGAACTGGAGTGGAACAAGCTCGCAGACCGCGTGGTGCCTCAGGCGCGCGAGATTTCTCGCTTCCCGGCGAACCGTCGTGACATCGCTGTTGTGGTCGCAGAAAACGTTCCTGCTGCGGATATTTTATCCGAATGTAAGAAAGTTGGCGTAAATCAGGTAGTTGGCGTAAACTTATTTGACGTGTACCGTGGTAAGGGTGTTGCGGAGGGGTATAAGAGCCTCGCCATTAGCCTGATCCTGCAAGATACCAGCCGTACACTTGAAGAAGAGGAGATTGCCGCTACCGTCGCCAAATGTGTAGAGGCATTAAAAGAGCGATTCCAGGCATCATTGAGGGATTGAACCTATGGCGCTTACAAAAGCTGAAATGTCAGAATATCTGTTTGATAAGCTTGGGCTTAGCAAGCGGGATGCCAAAGAACTGGTTGAACTGTTTTTCGAAGAGATCCGTCGCGCTCTGGAAAACGGCGAACAGGTGAAACTCTCTGGTTTTGGTAACTTCGATCTGCGTGATAAGAATCAACGCCCGGGACGTAACCCGAAAACGGGCGAAGATATTCCCATTACAGCACGGCGCGTGGTGACCTTCAGACCCGGACAGAAGTTAAAGAGCCGTGTCGAAAACGCTTCGCCCAAAGACGAGTAATCTGATCTAACTAAAAAGGCCGCTCTGCGGCCTTTTTTCTTTTCACTCCCGGCGAGTCACCGTAAAATCAACAGCATTACTCTGCAGCTGAACGGATACCATGCTGACACTTGCCCGCCAACAACAGCGACAAAATGTACGCTGGTTATTTAGCCTGTCAGTATTAATGCTGCTGGCGCTTCTTTTAAGCCTTTGTGCTGGTGAACAATGGATCTCACCAACTGACTGGTTTACCCCCCAAGGCGAGCTTTTTGTCTGGCAAATACGTCTTCCACGCACGCTGGCTGTATTGCTGGTTGGTGCGGCGCTGGCGTTATCCGGCGCAGTAATGCAGGCGTTATTTGAAAACCCGCTTGCAGAACCCGGGTTACTCGGCGTCTCTAATGGCGCTGGTGTAGGGCTTATTGCTGCTGTATTGCTGGGGCACGGGCAATTACCTGAGTGGGCGCTGGGGCTTTGTGCCATTGCTGGTGCACTCATTATCACTTTAATTCTCCTGCGTTTTGCCCGCCGTCATCTTTCGACCAGCCGATTATTGCTGGCGGGAGTTGCATTAGGGATTATCTGTAGCGCATTAATGACGTGGGCCATCTACTTTTCCACATCGGTTGATTTGCGCCAGTTAATGTACTGGATGATGGGCGGCTTTGGCGGTGTTGACTGGCGGCAAAGCTGGCTGATGGTGGCGTTGATCCCGGTATTGTTGTGGATTTGCTGTCAGTCCAGACCGATGAATATGTTAGCTCTTGGCGAGGTCTCGGCGCGACAGCTGGGGCTGCCTCTTTGGTTCTGGCGCAATGTACTGGTAGCAGCAACCGGCTGGATGGTTGGCGTCAGTGTGGCGCTTGCTGGTGCTATTGGATTTATTGGTCTGGTGATCCCGCATATTCTGCGGCTGTGCGGGTTAACCGATCACCGTGTTTTACTTCCTGGCTGTGCTCTGGCAGGCGCTACGGCATTGCTACTCGCCGATATCGTCGCTCGTCTGGCACTGGTTTCCGCCGAGCTGCCAATTGGTGTAGTCACCGCTACGTTGGGCGCACCGGTGTTTATCTGGCTATTGTTAAAAGCAGGACGTTAGCCGTAAAAAGAAGGTCTATGATTAAAAGCTAAGATTTTTACTGACCACATCCAGGAGACACGATGCAAGATTCCATTCTGACGACCGTAGTGAAGGATATCGACGGTGAAGTGACCACGCTGGAGAAATATGCCGGTAATGTACTGTTGATTGTCAATGTTGCCTCAAAGTGTGGCTTAACGCCGCAATATGAGCAGCTGGAGAATATTCAGAAAGCCTGGGCCGATCGTGGTTTTGTCGTGCTGGGATTTCCGTGCAACCAGTTTCTTGAGCAAGAGCCGGGCAGTGATGAAGAGATTAAAACTTACTGTACAACCACCTGGGGAGTAACGTTCCCGATGTTCAGTAAGATTGAGGTCAATGGTGAAGGTCGCCATCCGCTGTATCAAAAACTGATTGCCGCAGCGCCGACCGCAGTCGCGCCGGAAGAAAGCGGATTCTATGCGCGCATGGCCAGTAAGGGGCGTGCGCCACTGTATCCTGATGATATTTTATGGAATTTTGAGAAATTCCTGGTAGGCAGGGACGGCAAGGTCATCCAGCGTTTTTCCCCGGATATGACGCCGGAAGATCCCATTGTAATGGAAAGTATTAAACTGGCGTTGGCAAAATAATGTCTATTGTGATGCAGTTGCAGGATGTAGCGGAATCAACCCGCCTGGGGCCGCTTTCGGGTGAAGTTCGGGCAGGGGAGATCCTGCATCTGGTGGGGCCAAACGGCGCGGGTAAGAGTACCTTGCTGGCGCGAATGGCCGGAATGACCAGCGGTAAGGGAAGCATTCAGTTCGCGGGGCAACCACTGGAAGCATGGTCCGCAACAAAACTCGCGCTGCATCGCGCCTATCTTTCGCAACAACAAACACCGCCATTTGCTATGCCGGTCTGGCATTACCTGACCCTGCATCAGCATGATAAAACGCGTAGCGATCTGCTAAATGATGTCGCTGGGGCGCTGGCTCTTGATGACAAGCTCGGACGTAGCACCAATCAACTTTCCGGTGGTGAATGGCAACGCGTACGTCTTGCTGCGGTGGTGCTGCAAATCACGCCGCAAGCCAATCCTGTAGGGCAATTGCTGCTTCTCGATGAACCCATGAACAGCCTTGACGTTGCCCAACAAAGTGCGTTAGACAAAATTCTGAGCGCGCTGTGCCAGCAAGGACTGGCGATTGTGATGAGCAGTCACGACCTTAATCACACATTGCGTCACGCGCATCGTGCGTGGCTGCTAAAAGGCGGGAAATTGCTGGCCAGTGGACGCCGGGAGGAAGTTCTGACACCGCCTAATCTGGCGCAGGCCTATGGGATGAATTTCCGCCGTCTGGACATTGAAGGTCACAGAATGCTGATTTCGACTGCCTGATAACAATAGCATCTTGAAAATCGGGTAATTTCGACGCTAAATTAATGCAAGAATAAAAAACAGAGGATTCGTACGGAATGCGTTTCTGCCTTATTTTAATCACAGCACTGTTTCTGGCTGGGTGTAGCCATCATAAAGCGCCGCCACCAAACGCCAGACTTTCTGACTCTATTACCGTGATTGCCGGTTTGAACGATCAACTACAAAGCTGGCATGGCACACCTTATCGTTATGGTGGTATGAGTCGTCGTGGGGTTGACTGCTCAGGCTTTGTGGTCGTAACGATGCGCGATCGTTTCGATTTGCAGTTGCCGCGTGAAACAAAGCAACAGGCCTCTATCGGTACTCAAATTGATAAAGACGAGTTGCTGCCAGGCGATCTGGTTTTCTTCAAAACCGGCTCTGGGCAAAATGGTTTACATGTGGGTATTTATGATACCAATAACCAATTTATTCACGCCTCTACCAGCAAAGGGGTGATGCGCTCTTCCCTTGATAATGTTTACTGGCAGAAAAATTTCTGGCAAGCGAGAAGAATCTAGTATGTCGAAAAGGACGGTGATGTGTCATCGTCCTTTTACTTCTGAATACCGTAGTATTTTTCAGACAAAAATTCCGTAAATGGAATATTCGTTTATAATTAGAATAATCTAAAAAAGGACCCATGAAAAAGTGGTTAACAAGGAACAAATGAAAGTTATCCTTTCTGTTTTTTTTATGTTTTATGGTCTCATCCTTTTTAGCCGGATTTGTAAAAATATTTCTGGAGAAGGGCGATTACCATGAAGATTTTACTGGATAATGTTTATCATTCTAATTGCTATTTTCTGCCGATAAGAGATAGCCGGCAAAATCTTGTTGGGGTTGAATTAATAACCCATTTCTCCAGTGAAGACGGTATGGTTCGCATCCCGACGACGCGGGTTATGGCGCAGCTTTCCGAGGAACAGCATTGGCAGCTATTTGCCGAGCAGCTAGAATTACTTAAATCATGTCAACATTTTTTTATTCAGCACAAATTTTTCGCATGGATTAATTTGACGCCACAAGTAGCAAGATTATTATTAGGTGCTAATAATTACGCAGACCAACTATTAAAATTCCCTTTCATTGAATTGCGGATTAATGAAAATTATCCACAACTTAATGAAGGAAAAGACAATTGTAATCTCTTGCGCTTATCACAAATTTCTCCGTTGGTGTTGGGGAATTTAGGTGCGGGCAACAGCAACATGAAAGCAATATTTGATGGTCTTTTCACTCGAGTTATGTTGGATAAAGGCTTTGTTAAGCAACAAATAGCTAATACATCCTTCGCGCCATTTATTCGTGCTATTCATACGCAAATTTCGCCTTGTTGCAGCTATATCATTGCGGCAGGTATCGATACCTCAGAAATGTTGGCGCGAATCACACCGTATGGTTTTCATGCCCTACAAGGATGCTTATGGCCTGCTGTTCCCGTCAGTCAGGTAACAACGCTGGTTCAGCGATAACCCTTTTGTTTGCTGGTGTTTAAGATGAGGGTAACCGTCTACACTATCAGACAGGAGGATCTATGACCCTGTCTTTTATTACCCGCTGGCGCGATGAATTGCCAGCAACTTATACAGCACTTTCCCCCACGCCTTTAAATAATGCCCGGCTGATTTGGCATAATGCTGAACTGGCTAACACGCTGGGTATTCCATCGTCACTGTTTGAACGTGGTGCTGACGTTTGGGGGGGAGAAACATTACTGCCTGGCATGTCGCCACTGGCGCAGGTCTACAGCGGTCATCAGTTTGGCGTCTGGGCGGGCCAGTTGGGTGACGGGCGTGGCATTCTTCTCGGTGAGCAACAACTTGCCGATGGCACAACAATGGACTGGCATCTGAAAGGAGCGGGGCTGACGCCTTATTCGCGAATGGGCGATGGACGGGCGGTATTACGCTCTACGATTCGTGAAAGTCTCGCCAGTGAGGCGATGCATTATCTGGGTATTCCGACGACGCGCGCTTTAAGCATCGTTACCAGCGATACGCCAGTTTACCGGGAAACGGTAGAATCAGGCGCGATGCTAATGCGCGTGGCGCAAAGCCATCTGCGATTTGGTCACTTCGAACACTTTTACTATCGCCGCGAGCCGGAAAAGGTTCGCCAGTTGGCTGACTTCGCCATCCGTCATTACTGGTCACATCTTCAGGATGATGAGGATAAATACCGTCTCTGGTTTACCGATGTTGTCGCACGTACCGCGTCGTTAATTGCTCACTGGCAGACAGTCGGTTTTGCTCATGGTGTTATGAACACTGACAACATGTCGATTCTCGGACTGACGCTCGATTATGGGCCGTTCGGCTTCCTCGATGATTACGAGCCTGGTTTTATCTGTAATCACTCTGACCATCAGGGGCGTTATAGTTTTGATAATCAGCCTGCCGTCGCGTTGTGGAATTTACAGCGTCTGGCACAGACATTGTCGCCATTTATTGCTGTGGATGCGCTCAATGCGGCGCTGGATAGCTATCAACAGGTTTTGTTGACACATTATGGGCAACGAATGCGGCAGAAACTGGGCTTTATGACGGAACAAAAAGAAGATAACGCGCTGCTGAATGAATTATTCAGTTTGATGGCGCGAGAGCGCAGCGACTATACCTGTACATTTCGCATCCTTAGCCTGGTTGAACAGCGCAGTCCGGCATCGCCACTGCGTGATGAGTTTATTGATCGTGCGGCATTTGATGACTGGTTTGCCCGTTATCGGGCGCGTTTGCAGCAAGATAACGTCACCGACAGCGAACGTCAGCAACTTATGCAAAGCGTTAACCCAGCTCTGGTATTGCGCAACTGGTTGGCGCAACGGGCGATTGAAGCGGCAGAAAAGGGCGATATGACGGAATTACACCGCCTGCATGAGGCGTTGCGAAATCCTTTCAGCGACAGAGATGATGATTATGTCAGCCGTCCACCGGACTGGGGCAAACGGCTGGAAGTCAGCTGCTCAAGTTAAACGCTACTTTGTCAGTAGCAGTTTGCCAGCCTGGGTTTTACGGAGCAGATATTCTTGTCCGTCATGATCAATGATCAGTTTGCCATCCGGACCTAACAGTGTCTGGCTGGCAATGCGTCGAACAGGCTGCGGGGAAGAGGCCTTCTGACTTGCATCCGTTTTAGGCGTGAGTCTGCTGCTATCCGTATAGCTCATAAAAACTAATAATAATTGATATAACAATGATTCTTATTATCAATACAATCTTGCGCCAGGGCAAGTAATAATTCATTGATAAGACAAGCTATTGAGCAGAAATGCCCATTCCAGACGGAACGGGCATGTATTCAGAAGCGGGTATCCACCGCAGAGGCGAGTTTTTCGACCAGGTGTTCGGTATCTTCCCAGCCTAAACACGGATCGGTAATTGACTGACCGTAAGTGAGCGGCTGACCACCGACGATTTTTTGCGTTCCTTCGCGCAGGAAACTTTCCGCCATAATTCCGGCAATCGCGGTAGAGCCATTGCGGATTTGCTGGCAAATATCCTCACAAACCTCTAACTGGCGACGATGCTGCTTCTGGCAATTGCCGTGGCTGAAATCCACTACCAGATGTTCAGGTAAATCAAACTCGTGCAGCGTATCGCAGGCGGCGGCGATATCATCGGCATGGTAATTCGGCTTTTTGCCGCCGCGCATAATAATGTGACCATACGGGTTGCCGCTGGTCTGATAGATGGTCATCTGACCGTTTTTGTCTGGTGAGAGGAACATATGGCTGGCGCGCGCCGCGCGAATCGCGTCCACGGCAATACGCGTGTTGCCATCAGTACCATTTTTAAAGCCTACCGGGCATGAGAGCGCGGAAGCCATTTCGCGGTGGATCTGGCTTTCGGTAGTGCGTGCGCCAATCGCGCCCCAGCTAATTAAGTCAGCAATAAACTGACCGGTCACCATATCGAGAAACTCGGTCGCGGTGGGAACGCCCAGCTCATTTACCTGCAACAGTAACTTACGCGCCAGTTCGAGGCCGTGATTTACCCGATAGCTGCCGTTTAAATCCGGATCGGAAATTAATCCTTTCCAGCCGACAACGGTTCGTGGTTTTTCAAAATAGGTGCGCATTACGATTTCCAGCCGTGACTGGTACTGGTTGCGCAGCGCCTGCAGACGGGTGGCGTACTCCATTGCAGCGGTGAGATCGTGGATCGAGCAGGGGCCAATAATGACCAACAGTCGCTTGTCTTCACCATTCAGTATTTTTTCAATTCTGCGGCGGGAATCGGTGACATGGCTGGCGACGCCAGGCGTTACGGGATACCGTAGCGCGAGTTCGGCGGGCGTTACCAGACTCTCGATACGCGCAGTACGGAGTTCGTCAGTTCTGTTCATTACAAGTCTCAGAAATTTGTTGCTTCAACGGCAGGACTACCGGGAAGTGATGCGCATCACGATAAACCAATCCCTGCTGATTTCAAGTGCGAGGCAGGTTACGCCTCGCTCAATTGACGGCATAATAACAAAAAAGCGAACTCTTATACTAGTTTTCTAGTACATTCTCCGGCTAAGACCCATGATATCGAGGATCTTGGTGGCAATCTCTTCTACCGAATAATTGGTACTGTTGATCCACGGGATCTGATTTTTACGGTACAACGCTTCTACTTCCGCGACTTCCATCCGACACTGACGAAGCGAGGCATAGCGACTGTTTTCCCGACGCTCTTCGCGAATAGCCGCCAGACGCTCAGGGTCGATGGTTAGCCCGAACAGTTTATGCTGTAGCGGTTTAAGGGACGCGGGAAGCACCAGATTATCCATGTCATCGGCAATAAAGGGGTAGTTTGCCGCGCGGATACCAAACTGCATCGCCAGATACAGACTGGTGGGAGTTTTACCGCAACGAGAAACGCCGAGCAGGATCACCTGAGCCTGGTCCAGATTGCGTAACGAAATGCCGTCATCGTGGGCGAGGGTGTAATCAATCGCCGCAATGCGCGCATCATATTTATTGAGATTATTAGGGTTAAGGCCATGGGTACGATGAGCAATCGGCGTTGGATCCAGTTTCATCTCTTGTTGTAGCGGGGCAACCAGCGCCTGAACAATATCCTGGCAAAAACCTTCACTTTGCAAGATGATGGCGCGAATTTCCGGTAACACGATGGAGTAGAAGACCAGCGGGCGCACACCTGTTTGCTGATAAATCGCGTCTATTTGGTCTTTCACCGCCCGCGCCCGGCTCTCATTTTCGACAAACGGCAGCGTAATGCTGCTGATAGTAACGGGAAATTGCGACATCACTGCGTGTCCTAATACCTCCGCAGTTATTGCCGTACCATCAGAAATATAAAAAACGTGGCGATCAACAGCATTATCCATTTTGTTCTTCCCGTGATGCAGACATAATTCTATGAAAGCATAAATTAAAAATGTACAGAAGCGTAGAACGTTATGCCTGGTTTATAAAATGAACCTTCAATTTTATTTTTTATGAAAACGGCATTTCATTTTCCGGTTTCGTTTATACCGATGGTTTATGTGGGAATTATCGAAGATAACAGATTTGCGCAACGCTGGGATCAGTCTTAAAAAGTAAAAAAATATATTTGCTTGAACGATTCACCGTTTTTTTCATCCGGTTAAATATGCAAAGATAAATGCGCAGAAATGTGTTTCTCAAACCGTTCATTTATCACAAAAGGATTGTTCGATGTCCAACAATGGCTCGTCACCGCTGGTGCTTTGGTATAACCAACTCGGCATGAATGATGTAGACAGGGTTGGGGGCAAAAATGCCTCCCTGGGTGAAATGATTACTAACCTTTCCGGAATGGGCGTTTCCGTTCCGAATGGTTTCGCCACCACCGCCGATGCGTTTAACCAGTTTCTGGATCAAAGCGGCGTAAACCAGCGCATTTATGAACTGCTGGATAAAACGGATATTGACGATGTTACTCAGCTTGCAAAAGCAGGCGCGCAAATCCGCCAGTGGATTATCGACACTCCCTTCCAGCCTGAGCTGGAAAACGCCATCCGCGAAGCCTATGCACAGCTTTCCGCCGATGACGAAAACGCCTCTTTTGCGGTGCGTTCCTCCGCCACCGCAGAAGACATGCCGGACGCCTCCTTCGCCGGTCAGCAGGAGACCTTCCTCAACGTTCAGGGTTTTGACGCCGTACTGGTGGCAGTGAAGCATGTCTTTGCTTCCCTGTTTAACGATCGCGCCATCTCTTATCGCGTTCACCAGGGGTATGATCACCGTGGCGTGGCGCTCTCAGCCGGTGTTCAGCGGATGGTGCGTTCCGACCTCGCGTCCTCTGGCGTGATGTTCTCCATTGATACCGAATCCGGTTTCGACCAGGTGGTGTTTGTCACTTCCGCATGGGGCCTCGGTGAGATGGTTGTGCAGGGCGCGGTTAACCCGGATGAGTTTTACGTGCATAAACCGACGCTGGCGGCGAATCGCCCGGCTATCGTGCGCCGTACCATGGGGTCGAAAAAAATCCGCATGGTCTACGCGCCGACTCAGGAGCACGGCAAGCAGGTTAAAATTGAAGACGTACCACAGGTACAACGTGACATCTTCTCGCTGACCAACGAAGAAGTGCAGGAACTGGCAAAACAGGCCGTACAAATTGAGAAACACTACGGTCGTCCGATGGACATTGAGTGGGCAAAAGACGGTCACACCGGCAAACTGTTTATTGTGCAGGCACGTCCGGAAACCGTGCGTTCACGCGGTCAGGTCATGGAACGTTATACGCTGCATTCACAGGGCAAGATTATCGCCGAAGGCCGTGCTATCGGTCATCGCATTGGCGCGGGGCCGGTGAAAGTCATTCATGACATCAGCGAAATGAACCGCATCGAACCTGGCGACGTGCTGGTCACTGACATGACCGACCCGGACTGGGAACCGATCATGAAGAAAGCCTCTGCCATTGTCACCAACCGTGGCGGACGTACCTGTCACGCGGCGATCATCGCCCGTGAACTGGGTATTCCGGCGGTAGTGGGCTGTGGCGATGCGACCGAACGGATGAAAGACGGTGAGAAGGTCACCGTTTCCTGTGCTGAAGGCGACACCGGTTACGTGTATGCCGAGTTGCTGGAATTTAGCGTGAAAAGCTCCAGCGTGGAAACCATGCCGGATCTGCCGCTGAAAGTGATGATGAACGTCGGTAACCCGGATCGTGCGTTTGACTTTGCCTGCCTGCCAAATGAAGGCGTAGGTCTGGCGCGCCTGGAATTTATCATCAACCGCATGATTGGCGTTCACCCGCGCGCACTGCTTGAGTTTGACGACCAGGAACCGCAGTTGCAAAACGAAATCCGCGAGATGATGAAAGGCTTTGATTCCCCGCGTGAATTTTACGTTGGTCGTCTGACTGAAGGGATCGCGACGCTGGGCGCTGCGTTTTATCCGAAGCGCGTCATTGTCCGTCTCTCTGATTTTAAATCCAACGAATATGCAAACCTGGTCGGTGGCGAGCGTTACGAGCCGCATGAAGAGAACCCGATGCTGGGCTTCCGTGGCGCCGGTCGCTACGTTTCTGATAGCTTCCGCGACTGCTTCGCGCTGGAGTGTGAAGCGGTGAAACGTGTGCGCAACGACATGGGGTTAACCAACGTTGAGATCATGATCCCGTTCGTGCGTACCGTTGACCAGGCGAAAGCGGTGGTTGAAGAACTGGCGCGTCAGGGGCTGAAACGTGGTGAGAACGGGCTGAAGATCATCATGATGTGTGAAATTCCGTCCAACGCCTTGCTGGCAGAACAGTTCCTCGAATATTTCGACGGCTTCTCTATCGGCTCAAACGACATGACGCAGCTGGCTCTTGGCCTGGATCGTGACTCCGGCGTGGTGTCTGAACTGTTTGATGAGCGCAACGATGCCGTGAAAGCACTGTTGTCGATGGCGATCCGTGCCGCGAAGAAACAGGGCAAATACGTCGGGATTTGCGGTCAGGGGCCGTCTGACCACGAAGACTTTGCCGCATGGTTGATGGAAGAGGGGATCGACAGCCTGTCTCTGAACCCGGACACCGTAGTGCAAACCTGGTTAAGTCTGGCTGAACTGAAGAAATAAAATATAACCCCGGCGACAATATGTCGCCGGGGTTAGCTATTTGCGGAAACGGGTCTTATTCAGTAATTCCGCAATAACCCTCGGTTAATCGCTGAATAATATCTTTTCTGAGCAAAATTTTTTGTATTTTACCGGATGCAGTGCGGGGTAACTTTTCAGTTATCACAATATGTTCAGGGTATTTATATTTCGCTACCCGTTTACGATTAAAAAATGCCACCACATCTTCCAGCGATAATGAATGATGTGGCGATTTTAATACAATATAAGCACACGAGCGTTCGCCTAAGCGTTCATCGGGCATCGCAACTACGCAGGCATCATGAATTTTGGGATGCTGCAACAATATATCCTCCACTTCACGGCTGCTAATATTTTCTCCGCCACGGACAATAATATCTTTCTTGCGTCCGGTTATTTTTATATAACCCGCCTCATCCATACAACAGAGATCGCCACTGTAATACCAGCCTTCATCATCCAGCGCACGGGCGGTTAATTCAGGTTCATCAAAATAACCCATAAACACATTGGGGCCGCGCGAGGCCTCTTCACCTTCACAACCGGCCGGTAAGGTCTTGCGTGCGTCATCGACGACTTTGATTTCCACGCCAGCGGCAGCGTAACCATCGGTATGCATAAAGCGCGACAACGGATCGTCGAGATTGACCACCGCGTGCGGCGAGCTTTCTGTGGAGCCATAAACACTTAACAATTTAATGCCGCGTTGTTGGCATTCTCGCGCCACTTTTTTGGGGATCGTGGTGCCACCGCAAAGAAAGAAACGCAGCGCAGAAAGATCTGCGGGCTGTTTTTCCAGTAAATTCAAAAGGTCATAGACAAACGGCGTTGCGCCGAGCATACAGGTGCAACGTTGTTGCTCAAGCAACGAGAGACAGGTTTCAGGGGTGAAAATATCTAACAAGACGCTCCGTGCGCCTACCAAAAACGGCGCCGTTACGCCATGCAGAAAACCTGTCGCATGACCCAGCGGTGCCGGCATCATAAAAACATCCAGCCAGGTCAGATTCAGCCGCGCACAATATGCCCGCTCGCTGGCGAGAATATTATTATGTGTCAGCATCACGCCCTTTGGCATACCTTCAGTTCCGGAGGTAAACAGCACCGCCGCTAATTCATCGCCGTGAACCGATATCGCCGTCATCAGCGGGGTATTATCGGTAATAATCTGGCTTAACGAGAGAGACGATGTGGCGGGAGCCAGTTTGTCCACGCCGACAATTTGTTGCAGATGTGGAAGCTGATTTTGCAGCGGCAGGATTAAATCTACCGGACGCGTTTGTTTAAACAACGTCGGGGCAAAAAACATTTTGGCCTGGCACTTATTGAGCACCCACACCAGTTCCGCTTCTCGCCAGGAAGGCAACAACGGCACGGAAACTGCGCCGGTTTTCAGGCAGGCGAGATAGATAACGGTAAATTCACACCAGCCGGGCAGTTGAAATGCGACGCGATCGCCGGCTTCAATACCGTTCGCCAGCATCCAGTTTGCCAGACAGCTCGCGGCCTGATCGAGCGCGCTATAGGTGTACGATGCGCCATGATTATCGACCACGGCTATTTTATCAGGCATCGCCCGCACAGTTTGCTGCCAGTAGTCAGCCAGCGAAGCATCACCCCATAACCCTTGCTGCCGGTAGGCTGCACGACGCTGCGCGTTAAACGTTAATGTCACTTTCATTTTGGACTCTCGAAACAAAACGTCAGGCCCGACGTGCGGGCCTGTGGGATGCGTGATTAACCGTAGCGGAAATCAATACCGAAAGTGCCAGCAGGGTATTGCCATTGTTCGAGGATAGTGTTGCCGCAAAGCACCCGACAGGTTCCGCATTCGAGACAACCGGCAGAATCAAAATGAATATTTCCCGCTTCATCCTGTTTATAAAGTCCTGCCGGGCAGGCTTTCATTAATTTACGAAATTCATTGATATCAGGGTTTGCCGCCAGAATGATGTGCGGATGTCCTTCATCAACATGGAATTTATTGACGCCTAATTTGATCTCAACATTAACCGTAGCATTCTGGCTCATAGCGCGGTTGCTCCCTTAATGCCATCTTTGAGCAAGTTGATCAGCCCGATTTTCTTCGCATGTCCCATGATCATCTTGCGCACCGGCTGGTTAGGTTTGCCGTCGATGGTGAACATATCGTTCATGATGTCGGCGACCATGCGCGGGTATTGGCTAAACAGGCGCGGGTTTTCCATCAGCGCCGGGATTTTGCGAAAGTGCTGCATATCGCGCATGACGCAACTCTGTTCCAGCTCACGTTTGTATTGCGCCAGACTGCTGGTGGAGAAATCCGCGCGTTCTTTGGCGGCAATCACCGTTGTGGCTGCAGCCTGTGCCGACGCGATGGCTAAATCCATTCCGCGAACCGTAAAGCCCAGATTGAGGCAGAAACCGGCGGCGTCACCGACGATCATCACACCATCGTTAACCAGTTGCGGCACCATCGCCAGACCACCTTCCGGCACCATATGCGCGGAATATTCAAGCAGTTTGCCACCGCTAATTAGCGGGCGTATGGCGGGGTGCTGTTTAAAATCTTCCAGCATTTGCGGCACGCTTTTTTGCGCATGGGCGATATCACCCAATCCGCAGACCAGACCCAACGATACGGAGTCGTGATTGGTATAAAGGAATCCGCCGCCCATTAATCCGTCAGAAGGAGAACCGGCAAACAGCCAGGCGGCGCCTTCATTGTCGGTAACGTTAAAGCGATCGTTGATTTGTTCTGGCGTGAGGCCAATGACCTCTTTAACACCAACAGCGTAATGATGCGGATCGGAGGCGGGAACCATTCCCAGCGAACGACCAAGAATTGAGTTAACGCCATCAGCCAGAATCACCACATTCGCTTCGAGAATATCATCCCCGGCCTGGACGCCAGTGACCTTGTTTCCTTCGCGAACCAGCGCATCGACGCGAACGCCCGGGATAAACTGCGCACCCGCCTGTTCTGCTTGTTCCATCAGCCACGGATCGAGGCGGTTGCGCAATACGGTATAAGACGCTTGCTGCGGGGCATCCGGTTGCTCACGGTGAAAATCGAGGGTCACGGCGCTCTCTTCGGTTAAGAAGGAGATTTTCTCGCGTGTGACCTTGCGTTCAACCGGTGCAGATGCAGCAAAGCCGGGAATAATAGCCTCAAGCGTGTGGGCATAAAGACGCCCGCCAGTCATATTTTTGCATCCGGCACTGTCACCGCGTTCTATCACCAGGACATCCAGTCCGGCTCGCGCCATCACCAGTGCGGCGACGCTACCGGCAACACCCGCACCGACCACAATGGCATCAAATTTGTCATCCGACATGCGTTATGCTCCCTTCCCGTTGCGTTAACAGCGGGATATGTGGTTGAAAAGGAATTAGCGATTCAAATGGCTAATCAGGGCAGGGACGACGTTGTAGATATCGCCCACCAGACCGTAGTCGGCATAGTTAAAGATTGGCGCGTTTTTATCTTTATTGATGGCGACAATCACTTTTGCGCCGTTGCCGCCGACCATATGCTGGATCTGCCCGGAAATCCCCAGCGTCAGGTAGAGATCGGATTTCAGCAACACGCCGGAGACGCCGATATAACGTTCACGTTCCATCCAGTTCTCGCCTTCGGCAATCGGGCGTGAGCAGCCGACTTCAGCATTCAGCGCCGCCGCCAGTTCGTGAACCATTTTCAGATCATCCTGAGCCGCCAGACCACGCCCGACGCCGACCACGCGTTTCGCTTTACTCAGATCCACACTGCTTGCCGCTTTAGCGCGGCGTTCGCGACAGAGAATTTCATGACGCGGGGCAACGTAAGGCACCGTTTCAATCGGGCATTGATGAGAAGCATTGCTCGTGCACGGTTCCTGAACACCGGGCGCAAGGGTAATTATCGCCAGCGGGCTGGTGATCTTTTCCTGAGCGAACGCTAGCCCGCCATACATACGGTGTTCGGCGCAAATGTGACCATCGACAATATCCACCGCCGTGGCATCGTTCACCAGCGCCGCATTCAGTTGCACACTTAACCGTGCTGCCAGAGCTTTTCCGCGTTTTGTCGCGGCCATTAGCAACATAGCGGGGTGTTTATCTTTAAGCAGGGCAGCAATGCTTTCAGCGTAATTTTCAGTGCGTTGCAGCGCAGCGTTTTGCTCAAGAACATAAATACATTTTGGGCCATAAGGCATAACCGCCTGCGCCTGGTCGGCATTTTGCACAATGGCATACACCTGTTGCCCCCATTGCTGCGCACCGCCAAACAGTTCAGCATAACGATCAGGGTTATCGCTAAAGACCCAGACGCTGTTTAATTGACTCATCGTTTCTTCTCCGTTGGCTTTAGTTCAGGGCTTTCTTCAGGTGTTCCGCCAGCTTGGCAATTGCTTCCGGCGAATCGTTATCAAGAATGATGTGTTTACGTTCTGTTTGCGGCGGTACGCGAATGCCGGTCAGTTCAGCAAGTGGCGCGCTCTGGCTCCAGCCGATATCACTTGCCTGCCACTGGTTCACCGGTTTTTTGCCCGCACCGAGAATGGCTTTCATGGAGGGGATACGTGGAGCGTTGATATCAGACGTGACGCAAAGTACGGCGGGAAGCGAGAGTTCAATAACTTCAACTTCCTCTTCGACAGTGCGTTCAACCACCAGTGTATCGCCCTGACGCGCAATGGCACTCACTGCATTAATCACCGGAAGTTGCAAGATTTCCCCTACCAGCAGACCGACCTGCTGGGCATAGAGATCGCCGGAACCTTCACCAAAGAGCAGTAAATCAAAGCCGATTTTTTCTGCTGCGGTTGCCAGCGCCTTTGCGGTATCGACGGGCAGCGCGTGTACAAGTTGGGCATCCTGCACCATATACAGGCTGTGTGGCCCGCGTGATAACACGTCTTTGCGCACCTTCGAGTTCTGCAATAACGAACCGCCAACCGTCAGTGCGGCTATCTCATCATCGTCTGTCGCGAGCTGGCTTGCAGCTTCAATGGCATTGAGATCGAACTGGCTGATTTTGGCGTCGGCATTGTCGAAATTAAGGGTGTATTCGGGAGTGACAACAATGTCCTGTTCTTCAGGCACCAGCTTAAAGCAGGTTATTATTTTCATGATTTCTCCTGTGGGTCGCATACGGAACCATCTCCGATGGAAGGTAAAAATGGCCTGAAAATAGTGTGCGATAGCGGTGCGGGGTTTTCGACGGAGCAAGCTGTTTTCCTTGCCAACAATCTTGCAAAAAAAATGCGATCGCTAAAACAAAAGTGCAGTTAGCGGCAATATTGTTATGCCATGACCGTACAATCTTGCATTCGGTTTAAATAATCTTGTTTAGCTCTCGCTAAACGCGGTTGTATAACCGCAATACACGCCGTATTTTATCCGGCATATATTGCTTTTGCTTGCTCATGGATAGGGAGGTTGTCATGTATCAACGCTGTTTTGATAATGCCAGCGAAACGCTGTTTGTCTCTGGAAAAACGCCACGGCTTTCACGTTTTGCATTTAGCGATGATCCCAAATGGGAGTCTGGACATCATGTTCATGACAATGAAACTGAGCTGATTTATGTCAAGAAAGGGGTGGCAAGGTTTACCATTGACTCCTCGTTATATGTAGCCCATGCCGATGACATTGTGGTGATAGAACGCGGCAGACTTCATGCGGTGGCTTCTGATGTCAACGATCCAGCAACGACCTGTACCTGTGCGCTGTACGGTTTTCAGTTTCAGGGGGCAGAGGAAAACCAGCTTCTGCAACCGCATTCATGTCCGGTAATTGCCGCAGGGCAGGGAAAAGAGGTCATTAAAACCTTATTTAATGAGTTAAGCGTGATTTTGCCGCAAAGTAAAAATAGTCAGATATCTTCGTTATGGGACGCATTTGCCTATACATTAGCAATTCTTTACTACGAAAATTTTAAAAATGCATATCGTTCGGAGCAGGGGTATATTAAAAAAGATGTTCTGATAAAAGATATTCTCTTCTACCTGAATAATAACTATCGCGAAAAAATCACCCTGGAACAGTTATCGAAAAAGTTTCGTGCCAGCGTCAGCTATATTTGTCATGAATTTACTAAAGAATATCGAATTTCCCCTATTAATTATGTTATTCAACGGCGTATGACGGAAGCAAAATGGCTGCTGACTAATACTGATTTATCACAGGCAGAGATCTCCTGGCGTGTGGGTTATGAAAATGTCGATCACTTCGCCAAACTGTTTTTGCGCCATGTCGGCTGTTCGCCCAGTGATTACCGCAGGCAATTTAAAAACTGTTTTGCGGAACAAGAGACCTTTTCTGAATTTCCTCAACCCGTAAGTCTTGCCGGATAAATCTGGCGGCGCACTTTTGCAAGAAGCTGCGCCGCCTGCAGATTATTTGTTCTGATAATCTTTCAGGATCTGCCGACCTGCCACGTAAATCATAATTTCGTCTGTACCGCCGCCGATACGTTCACAGCGGACATCACGCCAGAAGCGGGAAACGCGCGCTTCATCGGTATAGCCCAGACCGCCCATGATTTGAATCGCATCATCAATAACTTCCATCGCGGTACGTGCGCAGTACAGTTTTGCCAGCGCCGCGCTGGTGCGCAGTGACTGATGCTGGTCAGCTTGCCATGCCACTTTCAGCACCATGTTGCGCATGTTGTCGATCTTAATCGCCATCAGCGCCAGTTTTTCCTGGATCATCTGGTTATGACCAATGGGTTTACCAAAAGCGATACGTTGGTTGGCATAGCGGGCGGCATCTTCAAAGGCGCATTCGGCAAAGCCGGTGCTGCGCGCGGCGTTGATCAGGCGCTCCATCTCAAAGTTGTACATCACATTGAGGAAGCCCATTCCTTCTTCGCCCACCATGTCGCTCTCTTCAACCTCTACGTTGTCGAGATAAACTTCGCAGGTGCTGAGCATATGCCAGCCGATTTTATGCAGTGGGTTGATCTTAATACCAGGCTTACCGGAGTCGACCCACCACAGGGTGAAGGCTTTTTTCGGATCTTTCGGTTGTGGATCGCGCGCCAGCACCAGCATGTACGGATACTCTTTCGCGCCGGTAATAAAGGTTTTCTGTCCGTTGATATAAACCTTGCCATTTTTACGCGTGTAAGTGGTGGTGGCGCTGTTGTTGTCTGAGCCAGCGCCCGGTTCCGTCAATGCCAGGGCATAGGCGGGATCACCCGTTTCCAGGGTGCTTTCTGCCGTTTTACGTAGCTGCTCTGCAGAACCGAAGCGGCGCATACTGTGAATACACTGACCGTTGGTAATCAAAAACGCTGGAGCACCGCATTTTGACACTTCCATCAGCGCCAGCATTTGGGTGACGTAATCCGCAGGGATACCGCCAAATTCTTCCGGCACGCCAAGCATGGAAATACCGTTATCCGCCAGCGCCCGCATAAACTCGCGCGGGTATGTACCGTTTTGATCACAGGTGCGGAAATACTCTTCCGGGAAGTTAGTCGTAATCAACTCGCGAATACTGGCCAACAGCAGTTCTTGTTCTTCAGTTAAAGAAAAATCCATCGTTATACTCCTGTTAATGAGCCGCTTCAGGCAGGACAAAACCCATCGCCGCATCGATAAATAATCTTTCGTCCATTAGTTTGAGTTCTGGCGAAATAACCGGGGTGAAATCCATTTTGTCGAGAATATCTTTTTGTAAATCGACACCGGGAGCGATTTCGATTAAATGCAGACCATCTTCTTTCAGCGTGAATACGGCGCGTTCAGTGATATAACGAACATCAAGTCCCCGTTCGAGAGCAATTTTTCCACTAAACGTGATTTCCGGTAGTTCACGGATAAATTTCTTCACCCGTCCTTCCTGAACGATATTTAATTTACCGTCGGAAATTTCTGTTTTTAAACTTCCTGCGGTTAACGTGCCACAGAAAATAATTTTCTTCGAGGTGGCGCTGATATCAATAAATCCGCCAGTGCCCATGATTTTGCCATTGAATTTATGTACGCCGACGTTACCGTGCTGGTCGACTTCGGCAAAACTCAAATAACAAACATCCAGACCACCGCCGTGGTAAAAATCGAACTGGGACGTCATATCCAGAATGGCGCGGGTATTAACATTTGCGCCAAAGGCGATACCTTGCGAGGTAATACCGCCAATTGGCCCCGTTTCCACAGTCAGAATAAAGTCATCAGCACATCCTTCTTCCCGGGCGACCAGGCCAATGCCATCGGCAATGCCGACACCGACATTTCCCACCGCACCTTTGCGCATTTCAAATAATGCGCGCCGCGCAACTAATTTACGTTGGTTTAGGGGCAGGCTAAGTTTGGCGCTGTCATCGAGGGTGAAGTCACCAGAAATAAAACGGTTAACTGGTGCGCCGCCATACAACTGGGTTTGATCCGGATCGACAACGACAATATCTACCAGGTAGCCCGGAATACGCACCGCCTTCGGATGCAGCGTGGCTTTCTTAACCATTTTCTGCACCTGCATCATTACGATACCGCCGTTATTGTGCACCGCCTGAGCAATGACCAGCGCGTCGAGATACATCACTTCATCTTCAAAGGTGGCATAGCCTTCGCTGTCGCAGGTGGTGGCGCGAATAAAGGCGATATCCGGCGCAATCGCTTTGTAATAGAGATATTCTTTATTATCAAACTCGACCAGTTTAATCAGGTCTTCTTTGGTTACTTCATTCAGTTTGCCGCCTTGTTGGCGAGGGTCAACGAACGTACCGATACCAATATCACTAATAATACCAGGCTGGTGGGCAGCAGCAGCACGTAAGGTTTGTGTAAGTACGCCTTGTGGATAGTTATAAGCAATAATTTTATTTTGTTCTGCAAGGTCAGAAATGCGCGGCGATTGTCCCCAGTGTCCGCATAATGCCCATTTCACCAGACCTTCTTGCGCCAGCGGACTAATACCACGGTCGGCGCGATCGCCAAGCCCTGTAGGGCTAATAATTGATAAATTACGTGGCGTTTGAGTCTGTTTATATTTATCAGCAAGAGCAGTAATTAATGTGGTGGCTTCCAGAATACCGCCGCCAGCGCCTAATACACAAAGCGTTGCTTCGTCGGGAATATAATTCACTGCTTCCTGTGCCGACAGGACCGGCACTCGTCCATTAATACGAGGTGGTTTTACAGGTTTCATTATTTTTTTCCTGATTCAGGTGTGAATTTCCCTGCGCCAGCCAGAAGAATAGCGCGCAGATACTCACGGAATATTTTATTAAATACTCTTAAAATACTTGTTTTTATTTCGGCGGGTGAGGGTGTTCCCGCCGGAATGTTATTGATTATGCCTGATGCAAAATAGTTAATACTGTGCGCAAATCATTCACTGATATTTGCCCAGGGGCAGAGGCTTTTTTTACTGCGCCAAAGGTTGCCGCCGAACCGAAAACTTCACCCGCCAGACGGGAAATTACGCCAGTTTTTGCCATCGACATGGTAATGATTGGACGATCGGCATACTGTTCCTGCATCTCCAGAGTCGCGGCAAGTAACGTCAGCACATCGCTGGTGCTTTGCGGCATCAGCGCAATTTTGGGAATATCGGCATCGAAGGACTGCATTTTGCGCAGACGGGCGATGATTTCTTCGGCCTCCGGTGTTTTATGAAAGTCATGGTTGGACATGACAACTTTCACATCATGCGCATGGGCGTAGGCGACGGTTTCTTTAACCTGATCATCGCCGGTAAATAACTCCAGATCGATCATATCGACCAGACCGCTGTCGATGGCTGCGCGATTGAGTGCAATATAAGCCTCGGTGGAAATCGCCTGCTCGCCGCCTTCTTTGGCACTGCGGAAGGTAAACAGCAGTGGTTTTTCTGGCATTACCTCGCGGATAGCTTTTGCCGCTGCCATGACCGACTCTACGCAGGAGAGGTCGGCAAAGTGGTCCACGCGCCACTCCAGAATATCAAAGTCTGCTTCACGATAGACGAGAGCTTCAGACTTCACGCTGGCGATATCTTTCGCCATCAGCGAGACGATGATTTTTGGTGCGCCCGTGCCAATGACGAGATCTTTTACAGTTACGGTTTTCATTTCTTACCCTTTCTGCACGCGGTCAGCCTGTCAGGCGCCGAACCCCATGACCTGTTTAACATATTCCAGAGGGAAATCTATGCCAGTCCATAACGTGAACTGTTCAGCCCCTTGCCACAACAACATGCCGTATCCATCAATCGTTTTGCAACCCGCTTGTTGCGCCTGCTGCAATAACTTCGTCATATGCGGGTTATATACGCATTCAGTGACCAGAAGTCCTGGATGTAACAAGCTGATATCATTAACTAATGATTCATTCTCAAGGGGTTTCATACCCACTTTGGTGCCGTTGGTTAAAATGTCAGCAGAAGCCAGCGCCTCGGCAAAGGCCTGCTGATCGGCGAGATCCGTAACTGTGACGACGCAATCGGTGTTTTCGTTGACCCGTTGCGCGAAGGCGAGGGCTTTATCAAAAAACTCATCCCGACGGTTAAAGAGTTTAATTTCTTTTAACCCTTCAATCGCCCCCTGCGCGCCAATTGCCGTTGAGGCGCCACCGGCACCTAACAGCACCATCGTTTTGCCTTTGATATCAAAACCGCTCTCTTTAATGGCGCGAATATGGCCTGTGCCGTCGGTGTTATAGCCGCGCAGGTAGCCGTTATCATTTACGATGGTATTGATGGCACCCACCAGTTTCGCCGCAGGCGTTAATTCATCAACATATTCACACGCCAGTTGTTTGTTCGGCATCGACACACCAGTGCCGCGCATTTTTAAGGCTTTTAATCCTTCAATTGCTCCGGCAAAGCTATCGTTATCCACCTCAAAGGCCATATAGGTAAATGGTAATCCTGCTTTTTCTAAGGCTTTATTTTGCATTTCAGGCGATAAACTGTGGCGGATAGGATAGGCCATCAGCCCAATTAATTCGTATTTAGCAGTAACATCCATAATTAACTCCTTTAACCTCTGTGCTTAATTGTGTTTAAAATAACGCTCACCTAACCGGATATCATTTTTGGGAATAATGAATACGCGGTAATAGCGAATGAAAACAATAATCGCGGTAATCAGAGCCAGCAGCGCGAAAGTAAAATCGAGAACGATGATATATTGCAGGCCGATATTTGACAGATAACCGGTAATCAGTGGGATAATAAAGTTAGCCAGACCTCCCATCATCATATAAATACTGGTGACTTTGGCTTTGCTTTTGGGGAAAAACTCCGACATGACCGAAACGCCGAGTTGTAAAATGCCGCCAGCCGCTGAGAAACCGATAACAAAGGCTCCGGCATTACACACTAGCGGAGAAGGGTAGAGATAGATAATGGCGGCAGTTACCGTTGCCAGTGCAGAGTTAAATACGTTAGCCCAGATGGGGCGTACTATTTTTTTCAGTAGCGCGGCAAAAATAAAGACGCAGACCAGCGAACCCATACTGTAATAAGAGATGGTTTTTAATGCTTCGGCTTCCGACATTCCAGCAAATGCCATTGCATATTTGGGCATCCACACCACAATCACATAAAAGGTCGAGAATGCGGCGACACCGAACAGTACCGATGAAACACCTTCCAGCCAGACTAACGGTTTACTGTTCATCTGCGGTAATTCATTAGCAACGCTGGCGTCCACCAATTGGCTGGGGAATTTGCTTTTCAACAGCATTAGCGTGATCAGTACAAACAGGATGCCCGGAATAATCAGCCCATAGCCGTACCAGATGTTATTCAGCAGCATATAACTCACCAGCATTGGATAGAACATTTGCCCGAATGACACCATTGCTTTAACCAGTATTACCGCCGACCCGGAGGCTTTCGGAAAGCATTCCATTAACGCCGGGTAACCACCGGTATCCAGCGCCGAGTTAGCGATACCTACGCACACTGCCAGACAGTAAGCGAGAGTTAAATTCGGGCAAGCGGGAATACCAAAGAAGAACAACAGATACATGGCGACTGCCATTAATATTACCGCTCGCCGACCAAATTTGTCGGAGATCACACCGAAGAATAAAATACTGATCAGGCGACCCAGGCCAATACCGGAAATTAAATAAGCAATACCCGCGTTGTCAGTCGAAAATTTTTCTGCCAGAGATGACATGTTCTGTGCAAGTGTAATAACACTAATGCCGTGCAGGAAATAACTGAAGTAAATACAAAGAACAGCCAGGATAAATGGCGTGCTGAAAGCCTTATTTTGAGACATTTTCACAGCTCCTTGCTGAAAGATAATTTTGTTACCGTACGTATTGTTCTTCGACGGTTTTCATAATCACTATACTGAAGATGATTTTCCCTGGGTACATGACATAAAGTTTATGTTTCCAGGTATATTGCATGAGATAGTTTGTTTTTGATCGTGATTTTCCTTAATTGGCGCAGAAAGATTAATTTATCCGTAAGATCTTGCATGTCCTGAAAAGAATATTGCATTACCCACCCGTGGCGACATTTTCTTTTAGCGATGGATGTTGTGTTTCCTTGTGACTGCGTAAGCCAATAAACAGCGCCAGTAAAAATCCAACGGCAGCGATGGCGGTATCGAACCACATAATATCGGCAATACTTCTTTGTGATAGATGAGCCGTAATTAACGGAATGGTAAAGGTTGCAATACTTCCCGCACTGTAATAAATCCCGGTTGCTTTACCTTTAGCGTAGGGAAAACGTTCAGCCATTAACGTCAGGCCAATTTGTACAACGCCTCCAGCAGAGGTAAAACCAATAACGAAAGCGAATGTTATTACCACATAAAATATGGGATACAGGCAAACGGTGAGCAGGGCAATAAATGAGATAAAAGTGTACAGCATCAACAATGTTGTCGGGTGAATCGCTTTACGAATGAGCGGCGCACTAATAAATACGCAAAGCAGCGATCCCACGGTGTAGATGCTGAGTAATTTGATCGACATTGTGTATGACATGCCAGCGACAAATTGCCCGTATTGTGCCAGCCACTGGCTGACAAGATAAAACGTTGCCATTGAGATATAGCCATATAAGGTATAACTGGCTAAATCGATTATTGAGCAGCGATGCCTCGCAGAAGTGGTTGTTTTATTTACTGCCGGTAAGCAACGACCCGGATGCGGTGGAAATGTACAGCGGTATAAAAATAGACCGTTAATAATCATAAAGCCTGCGGCAATCATAAAAGACCAACCAAACCACAGTTCGGCCCACACTAACAGACTGATGATTAGCGGCAATAAAAATTGCCCGCTGGAAACAAAGGCTTTAATTAAAATATTGGCTGTACCCGGCGAATGAGGAAAGGCTTCCATCAGGCTGGGATAAGTGCCTGCATCGAGAAAACTGTTTGCCATTCCGGCCAGAAAACCAAAAACATAAGCGATAATAATGTTATTGGTGTGCAGGATGCCAAAAAAGAAGGCGATATAGCAGCACATACCGAGAATGATAAACGGTCGTCGACCGAAGCGATCGGATAATAAGCCAGAAAGAAACAGGACGCTTAATCGGCCAATGCCTAATGATGAGATAACAATCGAGACACCTGCCGCATTGGTATGCCAAAGCGTCTCCAGCGAGGCCATATTCAGAGTCATCAAAATGACGCCCATACCATGTACCAGGTAATTGAAATACAACCCCAGCGCGGTAGGGAGATAGGGACTTTTCATAAGATCCACTCAGCAACTTTGCTTTAAAAAATGTGACGATATTGCGTCAATATCCGGTCATTATTCTTGTAATAATGGCTATTGATTCCCGTTAAAATATCAACAAAGACGCTCAAGATTGTGCGCATATAACTCAGCGGCTACTGATTGATAAATCTTCCAGTCAATAAAATCGCCGTCAGGGTAGACACGTTGAAACGCGGTTAAATCAGGGAAGAAGCGCATGGTGTTATTGCCGATGCGGTTATTTATTTTCTCTATGATGGCGTGAAGATGTTTTTTTCTTTGCTGACGCATAGCCAGCAATTTTTCAACGACGCTATCAGGAATGGCGCTTTTGCCATTTTCCCAGTGCCGCCAGCTTTCGCTGTCACCTGTCTGGGCAATCCAGGTCGCGCATTCATCAACAGTCATGGCAAAAATATGGCGTAGTGCCTGGAGTTCATAAGCGTTCATAGGTAATCGCTGCATCAAAAATAGAATAAAATATAAATAACATTATCAGCCTGCTAACGGCTTGAAGAGAGTCACAGTATCTTGTGCAACATTATTGGAAAGAATGAATGGCGAGATAAGTAAACGGAAAAATGTTAAAAAAAAGCCCATCGTGGGAGATGGGCAAAGACTACACACAGCAATTCGTTGTTTCACTCAGGGGATTTCCATACTTATAAATCAATATGTTGATTTATAACCGTGAGCTAATAGTAGGCATACGGACTTTTTGCGTCGATCAGATTCGTCTCATTAGTTTAAAAACTGTAAAGAATTTGCGACAGGTACTACCAGCTGAATGGGGGTAAGCAGGGAAATACGAGGTTGAGAAATGAAATATCAATTAGCGATGGTTAACAATCAGGCGGCAGAGCCGCCTGATGAGAGAGTTACTTATTCGGCTTTTCTATTTCGCCCAGTTCTTCGAGAATTTCTTCCGGCTGGTCAGTCGGTGGCGGGACTTCTTCCACCCACGCGGCAAACAGACGCCAGGAAACGGCTAACAGAACCGGACCAATAAACAGACCAATCATCCCGAAGGCAATCAAACCACCGATAACCCCGGAGAGGATCAGGATCAGCGGTAAATCGGCACCCATGCGAATTAACATCGGGCGAATCACGTTATCCAGTGTGCCAACCACACCACTCCACACCAGCAATACCGTGCCCCAGGTGGTATCACCGGTCCAGTAGAGCCAGATAATCGCCGGAATCAACACCGGCAGCGGGCCAAGCTGGACAAGGCAGGAGAGGATCATTAACACCGTCAGCAGCGTTGCGTAAGGAACGCCGGATACCGCCAAACCGATACCGCCAAGAACCGCCTGCACCAACGCCGTTACCACCACGCCCAGCGCCACCGCACGGATAGCCTGCGCCGCCAGCAGGACTGCGGCATCACCGCGAACGCCTGCCAGACGAGTTGCAAAATGGCGAATGCCTTGCGCTACCTGTTCACCGCGCCAGTACAGCAGGGCGCTGAAGAGAAGCATGAGCGCACAATGCACCATAAATCGCCCGATATGCGCCGCCTGCCCAACAAACCAGGTGGTGGTGGTGCCAATATAAGGACGGACTTTCGCCATGATCGCCGTCCCCCCCATATCCAGCAAATTGTGCCAGCCTGCATACAGCTTCGCGCCAATCACCGGAATGGTATTAAGCCACGCCAGATCGGGTAACGTCATGTCGCCGCTGGAAATGGCTTTAATCAACGGCCCACTGCCATCGACGATACTGTTAACCAATAAGGCAATAGGGATGATAAACACCATCACTAATAACAGCGTCATCACCAGAACGGCGAGCGAACGGCGACCAAACATGATCTTTTGCAAGCGTAACAATACCGGCCAGGTAGCGATCACCACCGTACCGGCCCACGCAAAGCCGAGAACGAAGGGTTGAACAATCCACAGACATGCCACAATCATGATGGCTAAAAACAGCACCGAAAGCAGAATTTGTGCGACATCCCTGGGCTGACGAACATTTACCATAACTACTTTTCACCTTTTTTGTGCGTCAAATCGTCGACGCGACGTGAACACGCGAAACTCACCTGCATAATGATGAGCAATTTCAGCGGTTTTTAACAGGCCGATTCTGCCCTTAATTCTGATGGGCGTGTAAGAAAAAAATGTGGTACAACAATTCAGGCAACACGCAAACGGTTTACTCGTCGTATTTCAAGTTGCATGTGCTGCGGCTACGTTCGTTCACCCCAGTCACTTACTTTTGTAAGCTCCTGGCGTTCACTCGCTTGCCGCCTTCCCGCAACTCGAAATCCATAGAGTAAACACACATCACCTTTCAGTGCGCTATTGCAGCAGCCTGAAAGAACTGTGTATCGACCTACATCACAGACCGCAGGAAAGGGTCAATATAATGATTCCACAGATTTCTCAGGCACCCGGCGTCGTTCAACTGGTGCTTAATTTTTTGCAAGAGCTGGAGCAACAGGGGTTTACCGGCGATACGGCGACAAGTTATGCCGATCGTCTGACAATGTCGACCGACAACAGTATTTACCAACTTCTCCCCGATGCAGTGGTATTTCCGCGTTCGACCGCAGATGTGGCATTAATCGCTCGTCTGGCTGCGCAAGAACGCTATTCATCGCTGATCTTCACCCCGCGCGGTGGCGGCACCGGCACTAACGGTCAGGCGCTCAACCAGGGGATTATTGTTGATATGTCCCGTCATATGAACCGCATCATCGAAATTAACCCTGAAGAGGGCTGGGTGCGCGTTGAAGCGGGGGTAATTAAAGACCAACTGAATCAGTATCTGAAACCATTTGGCTACTTTTTTGCACCGGAACTTTCAACCAGCAACCGGGCAACGCTCGGCGGGATGATCAATACCGATGCTTCCGGTCAGGGCTCGCTGGTCTATGGCAAAACGTCAGATCACGTGCTCGGCGTGCGGGCGGTGTTGTTGGGGGGCGATATTCTCGATACGCAACCTTTACCCGTCGAACTGGCAGAAACGCTGGGTAAAACCAATACCGCTATCGGGCGTATCTATAAAACGGTTTATCAACGCTGCCGTCAGCAACGCCAGTTAATCATCGACAAATTCCCCAAACTTAACCGCTTTCTTACCGGTTACGATCTGCGTCATGTCTTTAACGATGAGATGACTGAATTCGACCTGACGCGAATTCTGACGGGTTCAGAAGGGACGCTGGCCTTTATTACCGAAGCGCGACTGGATATTACTCGCTTGCCGAAAGTGCGCCGTCTGGTGAACGTCAAATATGACTCTTTTGACTCCGCGCTGCGTAACGCGCCATTTATGGTTGAGGCTCGGGCGCTTTCGGTAGAGACGGTGGACTCAAAAGTGCTGAATCTGGCGCGGGAAGATATTGTCTGGCATTCCGTCAGCGAGTTGATTACTGACGTGCCCGAGAAAGAGATGCTCGGGCTGAACATTGTGGAATTTGCTGGTGATGATGAGGCGCTGATTGACGAGCGGGTAAATGCACTCTGTGCGCGGCTGGACGAACTTATCGCTAGTCAGCAAGCAGGCGTCATTGGCTGGCAGGTGTGCCGCGAGCTGGCAGGCGTTGAACGTATCTATGCGATGCGTAAAAAAGCCGTAGGCCTGCTTGGCAATGCAAAAGGCGCCGCCAAGCCCATTCCGTTTGCCGAAGATACCTGCGTACCGCCGGAACATCTGGCGGATTATATAGCCGAATTTCGCGCGCTGCTCGACAGCCACGGCTTAAGCTACGGTATGTTCGGTCACGTCGATGCGGGTGTTTTGCACGTTCGTCCGGCGCTGGATATGTGCGATCCGCAACAAGAGATTTTGATGAAGCAAATCTCTGATGACGTGGTGGCGTTGACTGCGAAATATGGTGGATTGTTGTGGGGCGAGCACGGTAAAGGTTTTCGCGCCGAATACAGCCCGGCGTTTTTCGGTGAGGAACTTTTCGCAGAACTGCGCAAAGTTAAAGCGGCATTTGACCCGCATAATCGACTAAACCCAGGGAAAATTTGTCCGCCAGAAGGTCTCGATGCACCGATGATGAAAGTGGACGCGGTGAAGCGCGGTACATTTGACCGGCAGATCCCCATCGCGGTACGTCAGCAGTGGCGTGGGGCAATGGAATGTAACGGCAACGGTTTATGCTTCAACTTTGATGCCCGCAGCCCCATGTGTCCGTCGATGAAGATCACCCAGAACCGGATTCATTCACCGAAAGGGCGCGCAACACTGGTGCGTGAATGGCTACGTTTGCTGGCTGACCGTGGTGTTGATCCTCTAAAACTGGAACAAGAACTGCCGGAATCGCGAGCCAGTTTGCGGACGTTAATTGCCCGCACGCGCAATAGCTGGCACGCAAATAAAGGCGAATATGACTTCTCCCACGAAGTGAAAGAGGCGATGTCAGGCTGTCTGGCCTGTAAAGCCTGTTCGACCCAGTGCCCCATCAAAATTGACGTGCCGGAGTTCCGCTCTCGTTTCCTGCAACTCTATCACACCCGTTATTTACGCCCGCTGCGCGACCATCTTGTGGCGACGGTCGAAAGTTATGCGCCGCTGATGGCGCGAGCGCCGAAGACGTTTAACTTCTTCATTAACCAGCCGCTGGTGCGCAAACTGTCGAAAAAACACATCGGCATGGTTGATTTGCCGCTGCTGTCAGTTCCCTCGCTGCAACAACAAATGGTGGGGCATCGCTCGGCAAATATGACGCTGGAACAGCTTGAAGCTCTCAATGCTGAGCAGAAAGCGCGCACGGTGTTGGTGGTGCAAGACCCTTTCACCAGTTATTACGATGCGCAAGTGGTGGCAGATTTTGTCCGTCTGATCGAAAAATTAGGTTTCCAGCCTGTGTTACTGCCATTCTCGCCGAATGGTAAAGCCCAGCACATCAAAGGATTCCTCAATCGTTTTGCGAAGACGGCGAAAAAGACGGCGGATTTCCTCAACCGTATGGCGAAGCTGGGAATGCCAATGGTGGGGGTCGATCCAGCTCTGGTTCTTTGTTATCGCGACGAATACAAACTCACTCTCGGCAAGGAACGCGGCGAGTTTAACGTTCTGCTGGCGAATGAATGGCTGGCAAGCGCACTTGAGTCACAGCCAGTAGCTGCGGTCAGCGGTGAACCGTGGTATTTCTTTGGTCACTGTACCGAAGTCACCGCCTTGCCGGGGGCGCCAGCACAATGGGCCGAGATATTTGCCCGTTTTGGCGCGAAGCTGGAAAATGTCAGTGTGGGTTGTTGCGGTATGGCGGGGACTTACGGACATGAAGCGAAAAATCATAAAAACTCGCTTGGGATCTATGAGTTATCCTGGCATCAGGCGATGCAGCGTCTGCCGCGAAATCGCTGTCTGGCGACCGGATATTCCTGCCGTAGTCAGGTAAAACGGGTTGAAGGCACGGGGGTACGCCATCCTGTGCAGGCATTACTGGAGATTATTAAATGATATGGAAACGTAAAATCACTCTTGAGGCGCTGAACGCCATGGGTAACGGAAACATGGTGGGGTTGCTGGATATTCGTTTTGAACATATTGGTGATGACACCCTGGAAGCGACAATGCCGGTAGACTCGCGGACAAAGCAGCCTTTCGGGCTGCTGCATGGCGGTGCGTCCGTGGTGCTGGCCGAAAGTATTGGCTCCGTTGCCGGTTATTTATGTACCGAAGGTGAGCAAAAAGTCGTTGGTCTGGAAATCAATGCTAACCATGTTCGCTCGGCACGAGAAGGGCGAGTTCGCGGCGTTTGCAAGCCGCTGCATCTTGGTTCACGTCATCAGGTCTGGCAGATTGAAATCTTCGACGAGAAAGGTCGTTTGTGCTGTTCATCACGATTGACGACCGCCATTTTGTGACGTTGTCACCAGAAAAGTGTGACGCATATTGCTTTTGGTCATTATCTGCACAGTAAACGGTGGTATACTGTGCAGGTCTTGTCTAAAAGCGAGGATGCTATGTCTACTCAATTTGATCCCACCCAACTGGCCATTGAATTTTTACGCCGTGACCAGAGCAATCTTTCACCTGCCCAATACCTCAAACGTCTGAAACAACTAGAACTTGAATTCGCTGATCTGCTTACTCTCTCTTCTGCTGAATTAAAAGAAGAAATCTACTTTGCCTGGCGTTTGGGCGTGCATTGATTCTGGCTGAACGCAGTTAGTGTGCCCCATCGACCTGGATTAACTCCAGTCCAGGTCTGACGACTTTCTTCTGACTTCTCCTATTTTTACCCGCTTGATCTTGTTTAAAAAGAATACAAATCGCAGGTTGTGTTAAAACGCCGGCTTAGCCTTATGAGATTATTCTTATCGCCCCTTCAAGAGCTAAGCCACTGTGAGTGCCGGAGATAAGCGCCGGATGGGGTAGAAACCCTTAAGTCTGTGTTGAACAGACTTAAGGGTTTTCTTATTTCTGAACGAGCCACTTTTTTACCTATCTCTTAAATAGTCATTTTCAATACAACTTTTTCTTTTCCATCACAGTCTTAAATGTCCTCCGATAATAATCATTAACTAACAATGAGATACCTAATTCTTAGCGTGCCTGTTAAGCCGCACATCAGGGTCTATGCTTATTAAATGCAGGCAAAAAGCATGTTTTACGGTAAAGCCCCTGTGTTTGCCGGGTTGAACTGATAATCATTATCACTAACATGCTGTTATACGCTGAAAGCGATGAAGTGAGGTAAATAGATGGACATGCATTCAGGAACCTTTAACCCAGAGGATTTCACCTGGCAAGGCTTAACGCTAACCCCCGCAGCGGCGGTACACATCCGTGAGCTAGTGGCGAAGCAACCAGGCATGGTCGGTGTGCGCTTAGGTGTGAAGCAAACGGGCTGCGCGGGCTTTGGCTATGTACTCGACAGTGTTAGCGAGCCGGACAAAGACGATCTGCTGTTTGAACACGACGGCGCGAAGCTGTTCGTCCCCCTACAAGCAATGCCGTTTATTGATGGCACGGAAGTTGATTTCGTTCGCGAAGGACTCAATCAGATATTTAAATTTCACAACCCGAAAGCCCAGAATGAATGTGGCTGTGGCGAAAGCTTTGGGGTATAGGCGGTACTATGTCTCGTAATACTGAAGCAACTGACGATGTCAAAACCTGGACCGGCGGCCCGCTGAATTATAAAGAAGGATTCTTCACCCAATTAGCGACTGATGAACTGGCTAAGGGCATAAACGAAGAGGTAGTGCGCGCAATCTCGGCGAAGCGTAATGAGCCGGAGTGGATGCTGGAGTTTCGTCTCAACGCCTATCGCGCATGGCTGGAGATGGAAGAACCGCACTGGCTGAAGGCGCACTACGACAAGCTGAATTATCAGGATTACAGCTATTACTCCGCGCCTTCATGTGGTAACTGCGATGACACCTGTGTTTCTGAACCGGGCGCGGTGCAACAAACCGGCGCAAACGCCTTTTTAAGTAAAGAGGTTGAAGCGGCATTTGAGCAGTTGGGCGTACCGGTGCGGGAAGGCAAAGAGGTGGCGGTGGATGCCATTTTCGATTCTGTTTCGGTTGCCACCACTTATCGCGAAAAACTGGCGGAGCAGGGGATCATTTTCTGTTCCTTTGGTGAAGCGATTCACGATCACCCGGAACTGGTGAAGAAATATCTCGGCACCGTGGTGCCGGGGAATGACAACTTCTTTGCCGCACTTAATGCGGCGGTAGCCTCTGACGGTACGTTTATTTATGTGCCTAAAGGCGTACGCTGTCCGATGGAGCTTTCCACCTATTTCCGCATTAACGCGGAAAAAACCGGGCAGTTTGAGCGCACCATTCTGGTAGCCGACGAAGACAGCTACGTCAGCTACATTGAAGGCTGCTCCGCACCAGTGCGTGATAGCTACCAGCTACACGCGGCGGTGGTGGAAGTCATCATCCATAAAAACGCCGAGGTGAAATATTCCACGGTGCAAAACTGGTTCCCTGGCGATAACAACACCGGCGGTATTCTCAACTTCGTCACCAAGCGTGCTCTGTGCGAAGGCGAAAACAGCAAAATGTCGTGGACACAATCGGAAACCGGTTCAGCCATTACCTGGAAATACCCAAGCTGCATTTTGCGCGGCGATAACTCCATCGGTGAGTTCTACTCGGTGGCGCTGACCAGCGGTCATCAGCAAGCTGATACCGGCACCAAGATGATCCACATCGGTAAGAACACCAAATCGACCATTATCTCGAAAGGGATCTCTGCCGGACACAGCCAGAACAGTTATCGCGGGCTGGTAAAAATCATGCCGACGGCAACCAATGCGCGCAACTTCACTCAGTGCGACTCAATGCTGATTGGCGCTAATTGCGGGGCGCATACCTTCCCGTATGTCGAATGTCGCAATAACAGCGCACAACTGGAGCACGAGGCAACGACATCGCGTATTGGTGAAGATCAGCTGTTTTACTGCCTGCAACGCGGGATCAGCGAAGAAGACGCCATCTCGATGATTGTTAACGGTTTCTGCAAAGACGTGTTCTCGGAACTGCCGCTGGAATTTGCCGTTGAAGCACAAAAACTCCTCGCCATCAGTCTTGAACACAGCGTCGGATAAGGAATAAACATGTTAAGTATTAAAGATTTACACGTCAGCGTGGAAGATAAAGCTATCCTGCGCGGATTAAGCCTCGACGTTCGTCCCGGCGAAGTTCACGCCATTATGGGACCAAACGGTTCGGGCAAAAGTACCTTATCGGCAACCCTTGCCGGGCGTGAAGATTATGAAGTGACGGGCGGCACGGTGGTGTTTAAGGGCAAAGATTTGCTAGAGCTGTCGCCGGAAGATCGTGCAGGCGAAGGCATCTTTATGGCTTTTCAGTATCCAGTGGAAATCCCTGGCGTCAGTAACCAGTTTTTCCTGCAAACGGCGCTCAATGCGGTGCGTAGTTATCGCAGTCAGGAAACGCTCGACCGCTTCGATTTTCAGGATTTGATGGAAGAGAAAATCGCCCTGTTGAAGATGCCGGAAGATTTATTAACCCGTTCGGTTAACGTTGGTTTTTCCGGTGGCGAGAAAAAGCGCAACGATATTTTGCAAATGGCAGTGCTGGAGCCGGAGTTATGCATTCTTGATGAGTCGGACTCCGGGCTGGATATCGATGCATTAAAAGTGGTTGCCGATGGCGTGAACTCGCTGCGTGACGGCAAGCGTTCATTCATCATTGTTACGCACTACCAACGCATTCTTGACTACATCAAGCCTGATTACGTCCACGTGCTGTATCAGGGGCGAATTGTGAAATCCGGCGATTTCACGTTGGTCAAACAACTGGAGGAGCAGGGTTATGGCTGGCTTAGTGAACAGCAGTAACGTGCTGCAACAGTGGCATCACTTGTTTGAGGCTGAAGGGGCAAAACGCTCCCCGCAAGCTCAGCAGCATTTACAACAATTGCTGCGTACCGGTCTGCCGACGCGTAAACATGAGCACTGGAAATATACGCCGCTGGAAGGGCTGACCAATAGCCAGTTTGTCAGCATTGCGGGGGATATATCTCAAGAGCAGCGTGATGCCTTAGCCTTAACGTTAGACGCCGTGCGGCTGGTGTTTGTCGATGGACGTTACATGCCAGCACTTAGCGATGCAACTGAAGGCAGCGGATATGACGTGAGCATAAACGACGAACGCCAGGGGCTGCCCGATGCCATTCAGCCAGAAGTGTTTCTGCATCTGACGGAAAGCCTGGCGCAAAGCGTTACGCATATTGCTGTGAAGCGCGGTCAACGGCCTGCAAAGCCATTGCTGTTAATGCATATTACCCAGGGCGTGGCAGGTGAAGAGGTGAACACAGCCCATTACCGCCATCATCTGGATCTGGCGGAAGGCGCGGAAGCGACAGTGATTGAACATTTTGTCAGCCTTAATGATGCCCGCCATTTTACCGGCGCGCGCTTTACTATCAACGTCGCAGCGAACGCCCACTTGCAGCATATCAAGCTGGCGTTTGAAAACCCGGTCAGCCACCACTTTGCCCATAACGATTTGCTGCTGGCAGACGATGCCACCGCATCTAGCCACAGTTTTCTGCTTGGTGGCGCTGTGTTACGGCACAACACCAGTACGCAACTTAATGGCGAAAACAGTACGCTGCGGATTAATAGCCTGGCGATGCCGGTGAAAAATGAAGTGTGCGATACCCGCACCTGGCTGGAACACAATAAAGGTTTTTGTAACAGCCGCCAGTTGCACAAAACTATCGTCAGCGACAAAGGGCGCGCGGTATTTAATGGTTTGATTAACGTCGCGCAGTATGCCATCAAGACTGACGGCCAGATGACCAATAATAATCTGCTGATGGGCAAGCTGGCGGAAGTGGATACCAAACCGCAACTGGAAATTTATGCCGATGATGTGAAATGCAGCCACGGCGCAACGGTCGGGCGTATTGATGATGAGCAAATGTTCTATCTGCGTTCTCGCGGGATCAATCAGCAGGATGCCCAGCAGATGATCATCTATGCCTTTGCCGCCGAACTGACGGAAGCCTTGCGCGATGATGGTCTTAAACAGCAGGTGCTGGCTCGAATCGGCCAACGGCTGCCGGGAGGTGCAAGATGACTTTTTCCGTTGAGAAGGTGCGTGCCGATTTTCCGGTGCTCTCGCGTGAGGTGAACGGTTTGCCGCTGGCTTATCTCGACAGCGCCGCCAGTGCGCAGAAACCGAACCAGGTGATTGACGCCGAGGCTGAGTTTTATCGTCACGGCTACGCGGCGGTGCATCGCGGTATTCATACGTTAAGCACCCAGGCGACCGAGAAAATGGAGAACGTGCGTAAGCGTGCATCGCTGTTTATCAATGCCCGTTCGGCGGAAGAGCTGGTGTTCGTCCGTGGCACTACGGAAGGGATCAATCTGGTCGCCAATAGCTGGGGCAACAGCAACGTGCGGGCGGGCGATAACATCATCATCAGTCAGATGGAACACCACGCTAACATTGTTCCCTGGCAGATGCTTTGCGCGCGCGTTGGCGCAGAGCTGCGGGTGATCCCGCTTAACCCGGACGGCACGCTGCAACTGGAGACGCTGCCTAATCTGTTTGATGAGAAAACCCGCCTGCTGGCGATTACTCACGTGTCTAATGTGCTGGGGACGGAAAATCCGCTGCCGGAAATGATCACACTTGCGCACCAGCATGGCGCAAAAGTGCTGGTGGATGGCGCTCAGGCAGTGATGCATCATCCGGTGGATGTGCAGGCGCTGGACTGCGACTTCTACGTTTTTTCCGGGCATAAACTGTATGGCCCCACCGGCATTGGAATTCTTTATGTTAAAGAAGCCTTGTTGCAGGAGATGCCGCCGTGGGAAGGGGGCGGATCTATGATTGCCACCGTCAGCCTTAGCGAAGGTACTACCTGGACCAAAGCGCCGTGGCGGTTTGAGGCCGGCACGCCCAATACGGGGGGGATTATTGGTCTTGGTGCGGCGCTGGAGTATGTGTCAGCTCTGGGGCTTAACAACATTGCTGAGTACGAACAGAATCTGATGCATTACGCGCTGTCACAACTGACAGCGGTGCCGGATCTTACTCTGTATGGGCCACCGGACAGACTTGGCGTTATCGCCTTTAATCTCGGTAAACATCATGCCTATGATGTTGGCAGTTTTCTGGATAACTACGGTATCGCTGTGCGTACCGGCCATCACTGCGCGATGCCGTTGATGGCGTTTTATAACGTTCCGGCTATGTGTCGGGCGTCGTTGGCTATGTATAACACCCATGAAGAAGTGGATCGTCTGGTGACAGGATTGCAACGCATTCATCGTCTGCTGGGATAACAGGGAGGCTCTATGGCTGTATTGCCGGATAAAGAAAAATTGCTGCGTAATTTTTTACGCTGCGCCAACTGGGAAGAGAAATATCTCTACATTATTGAACTGGGTCAGCGTCTGCCGGAATTACGCGATGAAGACAGAAACCCGCAAAATAGTATTCAGGGCTGTCAGAGTCAGGTATGGATTGTAATGCGCCAGAATGCGCAGGGAATTATTGAATTGCAGGGCGACAGCGATGCCGCCATTGTGAAAGGGCTTATTGCGGTTGTTTTTATTCTCTACGACCAGATGACGCCGCAGGATATTGTTAATTTTGACGTGCGCCCGTGGTTTGAAAAAATGGCGCTCGCTCAGCATCTCACCCCATCTCGTTCACAAGGTCTGGAAGCGATGATTCGTGCAATCCGCGCCAAAGCCGCTGCACTTAGCTAAACTAAAGGAACAGCTTTCATCCGGATGACTCACATTGCCGGATGGTCGATGTTTACTCTGACCAGCACAGGAGTGTTTCGGCTTCAAGTAAGCAAAAGCGCCATCCGACGTCTTAGCGTGAGTCTCCGGCAAATACAGGAGGTTTACAATGAAACGCGCGTCTCTGCTTACACTGACTCTTATCGGCGCTTTTAGCGCCATACACGCTGCCTGGGCGGTAGATTACCCGCTCCCACCAACCGGAAGCCGACTGGTTGGGCAAAATCAAACGTATACGGTGCAAGAGGGGGATAAAAACCTTCAGGCCATCGCCCGACGTTTTGATACTGCGGCAATGTTGATTCTGGAAGCCAATAACACCATCGCCCCGGTGCCAAAACCAGGTACGACGATAACCATTCCTTCACAACTGTTATTACCTGATGCGCCGCGTCAGGGGATCATCGTTAACCTTGCCGAGCTGCGTCTTTATTATTATCCGCCAGGAGAAAATATCGTGCAGGTCTACCCGATAGGCATTGGCTTGCAGGGACTGGAAACGCCAGTGATGGATACGCGGGTTGGGCAGAAAATCCCTAACCCTACCTGGACACCGACCGCTGGTATTCGGCAGCGTTCGCTGGAGCGTGGCATAAAATTACCACCAGTCGTTCCAGCAGGGCCTAATAACCCACTAGGACGCTACGCAATGCGCCTGGCGCACGGCAATGGCGAATATCTCATTCATGGCACCAGTGCGCCGGACAGCGTCGGTTTGCGCGTCAGTTCGGGCTGTATTCGTATGAACGCACCGGATATTAAAGCTTTGTTCTCCAGCGTGCGGACGGGGACGCCGGTGAAAGTGATCAATGAGCCGGTGAAATACTCTGTAGAACCGAACGGAATGCGTTATGTGGAAGTGCATCGACCACTATCGGCAGAGGAACAGCAGAACGTTCAGACGATGCCGTATAAACTGCCCATTGGTTTTACGCAATTCAAAGATAATCAGGCTGTTGATCAGAAGCTGGTGGATAAAGCCTTATATCGTCGGGCGGGATATCCGGTCGCGGTAGGCAATGGAACGACACATGCCAGCAACGCGCCCGCAGTTGAGTCAGCTCAAAATGGCGAACCTGAGCAGGGCAATATGTTACGTGCGACGCAATAACAGTTATTAGCAGGCAAAAAAAATGGCGCACAATGTGCGCCATTTTTCACTTCACAGGTACTATTACTTGCGGTATTTAGTAGCCATGTTGTCCAGACGCTGGTTAGCACGAGCTGCGTCATCTTTAGCAGCCTGAACGTCGGAACGCATTGCGTTCACGTCGTTGCTCAGCTGGTCAACTTTAGCGTTCAGAGTCTGAACGTCAGAAGACAGCTGATCGATTTTAGCGTTGCTGGAGCAACCTGCCAGCAGAGTAGAACCCAGGATTACCGCGCCCAGTACCAGTTTAGTAGCTTTCATTATTAATACCCTCTAGATTGAGTTAATCTCCATGTAGCGTTACAAGTATTACACAAAGTTTTTTATGTTGAGAATATTTTTTTGATGGGAAGGCACTTATTTTTGATCGTTCGCTCAAAGAAACATCGAACGCTGGGTTTTAGATAAAAAAATTGAGAGAAAACAGGATGCTTCCATCGGATTCATCTTAGATAAAGTGAGATTATATAGTGAAATCCGATTTGATTTTTTATTGCTTCTGGTTATCGATTAAATAAAAAAAGCGCCCATCAGGGCGCTTGGATATACAAATTAATTCACAAAAGCAATATTACAGGACGTGAACAGATGCGGTGTTGGTAGTGCCGCTCGGTACAAGTGCACCGGAAACCATTACTACTACGTCACCTTTGTGCGCCAGACCGCTCTGCAGAGCCAGTTCTTTACCCAGACGGTAGAAATCATCAGTAGAAGTGATCTCTTTGACCAGCTGCGGCACAACGCCTTTGCTCAGTACCAGCTGATGTGCAGTTTTTTCATTCGTGGTCAGTGCCAGGATGGTTGCATCCGGGAAGTATTTACGCACTGCACGAGCAGATTTACCGCCCTGGGTTGCTACGACGATCAGCGGAGCATCCAGTTTTTCAGCAGTTTCAACCGCACCACGGCACACAGCTTCGGTAATGCGCAGTTTACGGTTGTCGTTGTTGAACTCGAGACGGCTGTTCATCACGCGGTCGGTACGTTCGCAAATGGTTGCCATGATAGAAACAGCTTCCAGTGGGTATTTACCTTTTGCGGATTCACCAGACAACATTACTGCGTCAGTACCGTCGAGGATGGCGTTCGCGACGTCACCGGCTTCTGCGCGGGTCGGACGTGGGTTTTTGATCATGGAATCCAGCATCTGGGTCGCAGTGATAACGACTTTACGTGCGCGGATACATTTTTCGATCATCATCTTCTGGGCGAAGATAACTTCTTCAACCGGGATTTCTACACCCAGGTCGCCACGAGCAACCATGATGCCGTCAGAGGCTTCGAGAATTTCGTCGAAGTTGTTGAGGCCTTCCTGGTTTTCGATTTTGGAGATGATTTGGATGTTTTCGCCGCCGTGCGCTTTCAGGTGTTCACGGATTTCGATAACGTCAGAACGCTTACGGATAAAGGAAGCAGCAACAAAGTCAACGCCTTGTTCGCAACCAAAGATGAGATCCTGTTTGTCTTTTTCAGCCAGTGCCGGCAGGGCAATAGAAACGCCAGGCAGGTTCACACCTTTGTTTTCGCCCAGGTCACCGTTGTTCAGTACCTTACAGATAACTTTGTTACCTTCAATGGCGGTAACTTCCATACCGATCAGACCATCGTCAACCAGTACGGTGTTGCCGACGGACAGGTCAGAAGTGAAACCTTCATAAGTTACCGCAACCATTTCGCTGTTGCCGATAACAGATTTGTCAGTGGTGAAAGTAAAGGTCTGGCCTGCTTTCAGAGAAACGTCATTACCGCCTTCCAGTTTCATGGTGCGGATTTCCGGACCTTTGGTATCGAGCAGGATAGCGGCAGTTTTGCCGGTTTTGCTCATCACGTTGCGCAGATTCTGAATGCGCTGACCGTGTTCTGCATAGTCACCATGAGAGAAGTTCAGACGCATGACGTTCATGCCCGCGTCCAGCATTTTAGCTAACATCTCTTCAGATTCGGTTTTTGGTCCGATGGTGCAAACAATTTTGGTCTTTTTCATGACAGTCTTAGTCTTTAAGTTGAGAAGGATAGGAGAAACTTGCTTTCTGGGCGCACTGCCGGAAAGCGAATCCGGTATTACGAAAGTGATGGTGCCTCGCTCTAAGGATAGGTGACATCGAAAAAGCGTGCAGAGGAATGTGTGCTTGTGTCTCAGCCCAACGTGAGTGCCTGTTTTTGAGTCGTTGAGTTCTACAGTCCAAAGTGCTGAAACCATTCAAGAGTCAATTGGCGCGCATTATACGCTGAAATTAATCCAAAAGGAAAACAAAAACAGCGTTTCAAAAAATATACAAGTCTCCAGACAATAAATTGTTATCAAAGATTTAATGTTACAGGGAAAAGATTACGCAAAAACTTCGGTGTTTGCGCAACGTCACGAGGTAAGGTCGCCAGCCTGGGGAGTAGTGAATGTTCATCAGGTGTATAAATACACCATCGCTCAATCACTACAGTCAAAATAGTTTATAACGTTATTTATATGATTTTGTTTGATTTTTGTTTAATTGATTAGATTGATATATGCTGATAGTTGGCATGATAAATAGGTACAAAGAATGGGAAATCGGACAAAAGATGACGAACTGTACCGCGAGATGTGCAGGGTAGTCGGTAAAGTTGTGCTGGAAATGCGCGATTTGGGGCAGGAACCAAAACATATTGTCATCGCTGGCGTATTACGCACGGCTTTAGCCAATAAACGTATTCAACGCGGCGAACTGGAAAAACAGGCGATGGAAACCGTCATTAACGCGCTGGTAAAATGACCATTCAGGATGAAGTGCAACACTTCATCCTGATATGTTTATTTCAATCGCAGCCACAGCTAATTTTCATAAATAGCAACTGATGAAATTATATGAGTTTCGATATGTATTAAAGTGCATAACGGGAATGTTATTTTTATTTTCTGGAATGAATATCACAAATAATTGTCACTTAAATGAAATTAATTTCAGATGATAATAAATATCAGTTCACTTTTAATTTCTCACTTTGTGAATTTAATTGATAATGATCAATGTTAAGCCCTCAGAATAATCACATTATTTTTTCTCCTAACCATAAAGGATTAGTTTATTGGCGTTAATTCTTTTCTCATGCACTATCAGGTTAGGGAAAATATCTGGTGTTGGGGACAGAGTCAGCAGCGTATTAGTTGAATGCTTAATATCAGGCTGTTGAATTGTCAGCACTGTGTTTGCGAAGAGGATGCGAAATAAATGAACCCGGTTGGTCGTCCACTATTAGATATTGGCTTAACGCGATTAGAATTCTTGCGTATATCAGGAAAGGGTCTTGCTGGTTTAACGATAGCCCCTGCGTTACTGTCACTTTTGGGTTGCAAGCAGGAAGATATTGATAGCGGTACGGTAGGGTTGATAAATACGCCCAAAGGCGTGCTGGTTACCCAGCGAGCGCGATGCACAGGCTGCCATCGCTGTGAAATCTCTTGTACTAACTTCAATGATGGCTCGGTGGGCACTTTTTTCTCCCGCATCAAAATCCATCGTAATTATTTCTTTGGCGACAATGGGATAGGATCAGGCGGTGGTCTGTATGGCGATCTGAACTATACCGCTGACACCTGTCGTCAATGCAAAGATCCGCAATGCATGAACGTTTGCCCGATTGGCGCGATTGCCTGGCAGCAGGAAGAAGGCTGTATTGTCGTCGATCATAAACGTTGTATTGGTTGTAGCGCCTGTACCACTGCGTGTCCGTGGATGATGGCTACCGTAAATACCGAAAGTAAAAAATCCTCGAAATGTGTGTTATGTGGTGAATGTGCAAACGCCTGCCCAACAGGGGCGTTAAAAATTATCGAGTGGAAAGATATTACTGTGTGAATCTTGCAAAGGAAAAAATCATGGCTAACGGTTGGACAGGTAATATATTAAGAGTTAATCTCACGACAGGAAATATTACCCTCGAAGATTCCAGTAAGTTTAAAAGTTTTGTTGGTGGCATGGGATTCGGCTACAAAATTATGTATGACGAAGTACCGCTAGGCACTAAACCTTTCGATGAAGCAAATAAATTAGTCTTTGCTACCGGGCCATTAACTGGCTCTGGTGCTCCCTGTAGTTCTCGCGTAAATATCACTTCGCTTTCCACCTTTACCAAAGGGAATTTAGTTGTTGATGCCCATATGGGTGGCTTTTTTGCCGCGCAAATGAAATTCGCTGGATACGACGTTATTATTATCGAAGGGAAAGCGAAATCACCGGTTTGGCTGAATATTAAAGATGACAAAGTTACCCTCGAAAAAGCAGATTTCCTATGGGGTAAAGGGACGCGAGCCACGACGGAAGAAATTTGTCGTTTGACCAGCCCGGAAACCTGTGTGGCAGCTATTGGTCAGGCAGGTGAAAACCTTGTGCCGCTCTCTGGCATGTTGAATAGCCGTAATCACAGCGGCGGCGCGGGAACTGGCGCAATAATGGGTTCGAAAAACCTCAAAGCGATTGCAGTTGAAGGGACTAAAGGGGTCAACATTGCCGATCGTCAGGAGATGAAACGTCTCAATGACTACATGATGACCGAACTTATCGGTGCGAATAATAACCATGTGGTGCCAAGTACGCCGCAATCGTGGGCGGAGTACTCCGATCCCAAGTCTCGCTGGACGGCGCGTAAAGGTCTGTTCTGGGGAGCGGCGGAAGGTGGCCCGATTGAAACGGGCGAGATCCCGCCAGGCAATCAAAATACCGTGGGTTTTCGCACCTATAAATCCGTTTTTGACTTAGGTCCGGCAGCAGAGAAATACACGGTAAAAATGAGCGGCTGCCACTCTTGCCCGATTCGTTGTATGACCCAGATGAACATTCCTCGGGTCAAAGAGTTCGGCGTGCCCAGCACCGGCGGTAATACTTGTGTAGCAAACTTTGTCCATACCACCATCTTCCCGAACGGGCCGAAAGATTTTGAAGATAAAGACGATGGTCGCGTCATTGGCAATCTGGTTGGTCTGAATCTGTTCGATGACTACGGTCTGTGGTGTAACTACGGACAGCTACATCGAGATTTTACGTATTGCTACAGCAAAGGCGTGTTCAAACGCGTTCTGCCTGCTGATGAGTATGCGGAAATTCGCTGGGATCAGCTGGAAGCGGGCGACGTTAACTTCATTAAAGATTTTTACTACCGTCTGGCGCATCGCGTGGGTGAGTTGAGCCACCTGGCTGATGGCTCATATGCCATTGCGGAACGCTGGAATTTGGGCGAAGAGTATTGGGGCTACGCGAAAAATAAACTCTGGTCGCCGTTTGGCTATCCGGTTCATCATGCTAATGAAGCCTCGGCGCAAGTTGGTTCCATTGTTAACTGCATGTTCAACCGCGATTGCATGACGCACACCCACATTAACTTTATTGGCTCCGGTCTGCCGTTGAAATTGCAGCGTGAAGTGGCGAAAGAGCTTTTTGGCTCTGAAGATGCTTACGACGAAACCAAAAACTACACGCCGATCAATGACGCAAAAATTAAATATGCCAAATGGTCGCTGTTGCGGGTCTGTTTGCATAACGCCGTCACCCTGTGCAACTGGGTCTGGCCAATGACCGTTTCGCCGCTGAAGAGCCGTAATTACCGTGGTGACCTTGCTTTAGAAGCCAAATTCTTCAAAGCGATCACCGGTGAAGAGATGACCCAGGAAAAATTAGATTTAGCCGCTGAACGTATATTTACACTGCATCGCGCTTACACGGTAAAACTGATGCAAACCAAAGATATGCGTAACGAGCACGATCTTATTTGCTCTTGGGTATTCGACAAGGATCCGCAGATCCCGGTCTTTACTGAAGGAACTGACAAAATGGATCGCGACGATATGTACGCGTCTCTCACAATGTTCTACAAGGAAATGGGCTGGGATCCACAGCTCGGTTGCCCGACACGTGAAACGTTGCAACGTCTGGGGCTGGAAGATATTGCCACCGATCTGGCTGCACACAATCTGCTTCCAGCATAAGGAATGGGTGAGATGAACCATCAGGATGAGTTGCCGCTATCCGGAGTCAGCGACGTTGACGAGGCGAAGCGTCAATGGTTGCAGGGTATGCGTCACACCGGAGATACGGTCAGTGAAGACGTCGCAGAACCAGAACCGACGGAAGTTCTGGCAGAGTTTATCCGCCAGCATTCGGCTGCGGGTCAACTGGTGGCGCGTGCCGTGTTTCTCTCGCCGCCATATTCGGTTGCTGAAGAGGATCTGTCTTTTTTGCTGGAAGGCATAAAACAGAACGGAGACTACGCGGATATCGCCTGTATCACGGGAACTCACGATGATTACTATTACTCAACGCAGGCCATGAGCGAAAACTACGCGGCGATGTCTTTGCAAGTTGTGGAGCAGGACATTTGTCGCGCCATTGCTCACGTCGTTCGCTTTGAGTGCCAGACGTACCCGCGACCCTACAAAGTCGCCATGCTGAGGCAAGCGCCATATTACTTCCAGGAAGCGCAGATTGAAGCCGCGATCGCCGCGATGGATGTTGCCCCTGAATATGCCGATATACGCCAGGTGGAGTCATCGACGGCGGTGCTGTACCTGTTTAGCGAGCGGTATATGAGCTATGGCAAGGCTTATGGTTTATGCGAATGGTTTGAGGTTGAGCAGTTTCAGAATCCCTGAAATTTCAGGGAAATGTCATGGACAGGGTGGACAGTTGCAGCCACTGCATTAGGGGATAATCAGATGTCCTTCACTCGACGCAAATTTGTTCTGGGGATGGGAACAGTAATCTTTTTTACTGGCTCTGCGTCTTCTCTGTTAGCGAACACCAGGCAAGAAAAGGAAGTTCGGTATGCCATGATTCACGATGAGTCACGGTGCAATGGTTGTAATATTTGCGCCCGAGCATGTCGCAAGACCAATCACGTTCCGGCCCAGGGAAGCCGTTTATCGATAGCACACATTCCAGTTACCGATAACGACAACGAAACGCAATATCACTTTTTTCGCCAGTCATGCCAGCACTGTGAAGATGCTCCTTGCATCGACGTTTGCCCAACAGGGGCGTCGTGGCGTGATGAGCAGGGGATCGTACGGGTAGAAAAATCGCAGTGTATCGGCTGCAGTTATTGCATTGGCGCTTGCCCGTATCAGGTTCGTTACCTTAACCCTGTGACTAAAGTGGCGGATAAATGTGATTTCTGCGCCGAGTCCCGGCTGGCAAAAGGTTTTCCGCCCATTTGCGTCAGCGCCTGCCCGGAACACGCATTGATCTTTGGTCGCGAAGATAGCCCAGAAATTCAGGCGTGGTTACAGGAAAATAAATACTATCAATATCAGCTACCTGGTGCCGGGAAACCGCATTTGTATCGCCGGTTCGGTCAACATTTGATTAAGAAGGAAAATGTATGAACCCGTCGCAAAATGCTGAACAGTTTCAGAGCCAGTTGGCGAACTATGTACCACAGTTCACCCCTGAATTTTGGCCGGTGTGGCTGGTCATTGCCGGGCTATTGCTGGTTGGAATGTGGTTAGTCCTGGGGCTGCACGCTTTGCTTCGTGCTCGTGGTGTGAAGAAATCAGCCACCGATCATGGCGAGAAGGTTTATCTTTACAGCAAGGCGGTCAGATTATGGCACTGGTCGAACGCATTACTCTTCGTATTGTTGCTGGCAAGTGGGCTAATTAATCACTTTGCGCTGGTGGGCGCAGCTGCGGTCAAAAGTCTGGTTGCTGTGCATGAAGTTTGTGGATTCTTGTTACTGGTATGCTGGCTTGGCTTTGTTCTGATTAATGCCGCTGGGGGTAATGGTCACCACTATCGCATTCGTCGTCAAGGGTGGCTGGGGCGAGCGGCGAAACAAACGCGATTTTATCTGTCTGGCATTATGCAGGGGGAAGCGCATCCTTTTCCGGCGACAATGCAGTCTAAATTTAATCCCTTACAGCAGGTAGCCTATGTCGGGGTGATGTATGGATTACTGCCGTTGTTACTGGTGACGGGGCTGCTGTGTCTCTATCCGCAAGTCGTGGGCGATGTGTTTCCTGGCGTAAGATACTGGTTATTACAGGCGCATTTTGCTCTGGCATTTATTAGCCTCTTTTTCATCTTCGGTCATCTCTATCTTTGCACTACGGGGCGTACTCCGCACGAAACCTTTAAATGTATGATCGATGGCTATCACCGACATTAACGTATGATCATTACGCGAGAGAACCTGCGAGAGTGGCGTGTAGGAGCGGTAATGTACCGCTGGTTTTTGCGCCATTTTCCGCAGGACGGCAGCTATGCCGATGTTCACCATGCGCTGATCGACGAAGGGTATACGGACTGGGCAGATAGTCTGGTTGAGTATGCATGGAACAAATGGCTGACAGACGAAAACTTTGCCCGCCAGGAAGTTTCCTCTATGCAAAAGCTGGTCCCAGAACCGGTGGAACCAACATTTTGCCGCCAGCTCTCCAGTGCCGAGGATAACGCACGCGTCGGATGTTGCGACGATAACGCCAGAATAGTTACAGCAGGTTATGCGGCGCAAATTGCCAGCACGGGCTACAGCGTACGGATGGCTAGTGTGGGTTTTAACAGCCATATTGGCAGCTCAGGCGAGCGTGCCCGCGTGGCAGTGGCGGGTAACTCGACTCGAATCAGCAGTGCCGGAGATGGTAGCCGTATTGCGAATGCCGGGATGCGAGTACGCGTCTGTACTCCAGGTGAAAGGTGTCATGTTGCCAGTAATGGCGATCTGGTACAAATTGCCAGCTTTGGCGCACACGCGAAAATTGCTAACAGCGGTGATAATGTTCACATCATTGCCAGCGGTGCTAACTCAACAGTAGTCAGTACGGGCGTGGTTGACTCGATTGTCCTCGGGCCTGGTGGCAGCGCCGCACTGGCATATCATGACGGCGAAAGAGTGCGCTTCGCCGTCGCCATTGAAGGTGAAAACAATATCCGTGCCGGAGTCCGCTATCGTCTCAATGAACAGCATCAGTTTGTTGAGTGCTGATAGCTTTATCTTTAATCAACCGAAAGACGCCGACGTGCACGGGATGCAGGTTTTACAATGGCCTGCGCCATAGCCTCGCCAATTTCTGCACAAGCCGTAAGTCCCTGGACGAAAGGCCGGTTGTGCATCAGCCAGGGTAAAGCACCGAACGCCACGCGACCACGAATTTCTTCAGGTTGCTGTAGCGTATAATCTTCACCAACATCAGGGATTTCCTCGCCTGTTTTCTGCAATTGTTCGCGTAGCCCAGGGAAAGGAATATCTTTCACTTTGAGTGGACGTTGACCTCGGGCATCAATAAAAACATCAAACGAGTAGCTGTTATCCGCTGTTTTCAGAATTGTGCGTGTTTCGTTGTTTTCCATCTCGTAGTCCTCACCGAGGGCGAGAATATGAATGATCCCCGCTTCGCGTAAGGCCAGTAATCGTCTTATAGATTCTGAAGGGATTGCCGCATAATTATCGATAAAGACTCTGGCAAGACCTTTACTGAATCGCTTATGGTCGTGTTCATTCAGATGCGGCACAATTTCCTGTACAGCTTCATGCAAACGCAGAATGACATAACGCCAGGGGACGGTATGTTTTTGCCGTTTATTTTGCTCGACTTCGGCTAAGTTTTCTTCCGCCCAGCCAAAAGGGTCATGCTGTTTACGCTCGGCAAACCAGGTTTGCGCAAAGGTATCGACATTGAGGCGCTCTAACGCTATGCGTTGGCTCCAGTCTGGATCGGCAGAATTAATTTCTTGCTGTATCAATTTGAATACCCGATCCAACAGGCCTTCTGCACCTTTTTCTATTTCTGTATTTAAGGCCTGTTCTGTGACGATGCGTAACGGTTCGTAGGGAATGGGACAATAGAAATCGGCTTCCGGTAAAATGCCCGTGCGCGACATCAACGTAATGTGCAGATTTTCACTGTTGCTATCACGTTGAAAGCTAACTCGTTGTTTATCTTCTTCAATAAACGAACCATGCTGAATGGCCACTGCCATTGCCGCATCCAGTCCGCTCAAGGATGTTCCCATAATACCCACGTTACAGGCATCGACCTTTGCTTCCATCAGGCCCGACCACGGGCTGGGAAAATACGTTCGGGTTGCTTCTTCTTCATCAGGCCAGACGTGACCGGTGGCTATTACCGCTAAATCAAACGTCTCTGTGGGTAAATCCTGATTTGTAGCAAGCATCACGCCAGCATTTGTAATTTGCAGATCGGTAACCTGGCATGATTCATAAACAGCCACTTCAAATTTTTGCTGTCGCGCCTGATCTACTAATCGTAAAAATCGATCGCGGAAATATTCTCCCAACAGAATTCGCGGTAAAAACTGACGATCGTGCAGTGTTTCCTTTTTAACGCCGTAACGTTGTAGATGGCTGGCATCTTGTTTTTGTAACCATTCCAGATAAGTACAATAAATCGTTGGTATTTCAATGCTGGCAATATTTGCCAGCATTAATTTAGAGTTTTCTTCGTCGTTGTACGGCATCCCGACACCGGCCTCGTCAGCCTGTTCGAAGATGGAAATAGAAAGCGGCGTTGGTTGCTGTAAAAGCGAGAAGAGAGTGTAGATCCCTGTTGGCCCCGCACCCACAATGGCGATTTTTTTCATCATTACTTACCTGTATGTATTCTTTTGAATTTAGTGTTATCAGATAAGTTTGGTTGAAATCTTTAGAAAATGAGAAATTTCAGACAGGGATGAAAAGGGCGCCAACCGCCCTTCATGGAGACTTGTCAGGCGAGTTTGGCCTGATTGATTTTACTTAATGGTTCATTGACATCGAAAACTTTGGCGATAACTTCTGCAACGCCGAGGTTCTTCAGACGGGCAGTATGTTTATCCAGATAGGCAAGGGCACTTTTTTCATCAGTAAAAAGATAGATGCCACCAGCTTCGCGGTTCTTTTCACTTTCTGTCCACACTTTCCACAGAAAACCAGGTTCCTGATTAATCGACTCGGCAAGCGGTTTAAGCTGTTCGGCCATTTCATCGCCAAAGGGGCTATTAAATGCAAAGTGAAGCTGTAACAAAGTCGCCATAGCGATTCTCCTTCTGATAACACATACAAAATAGTATAAATTTTTTAATGTGTTGGATACAGAGAAGAAACAAGGGAATACAAGGAGAGAGGAGACCAGACTAAAAAATCTGGTGCGTCCGAGTGGACTCGAACCACCGACCCCCACCATGTCAAGGTGGTGCTCTAACCAACTGAGCTACGGACGCAGGATGGTGCGTTCAATTGGACTCGAACCAACGACCCCCACCATGTCAAGGTGGTGCTCTAACCAACTGAGCTATGAACGCAACGTTGTAGGTGACAACGGGGACGAATATTAGCGGCAGAGTGGGAAGGTGGCAAGAGGCAAAGCGTAATTTTCTGCGGTATTTCGACCGTTTGCAGAGCTTTTAAGCAAATTGGCTATATTTTGTTGATTTGCAAGGGTGATTTTTGGTCAGAGTCATTTTCACATCTGACACAACCCACTATCTCGCGCATCAGGATATAAATCCAGTCGTTTCCCAGCAAATCAATTCTATCGTGGATAAATCCTCCGTAGCCTTTACACTTAGGTAGCGATAAGGGCACACAGATGCAGCAAAGGAATAAATCATGGGATCTGATGCAAAAAACTTGATGAGCGACGGGAAAGTGCAAATTGTTAAGACCGGCGAGGTCATTAGCGCGACTCAACTCACTGACGGTGAGTTGCTCGTTGAGACAGGCGGAAGAGCTGAAAACACCGTAGTGACAGATGCGGGCTGGCTGAAAGTGGAAACTGGTGGGATCGTCAGAGGCACACAGTACGGCAACAATGGCACGTTATCAGTCGGTGACGGTGCAATTGCCACAGACATCATTCAGTCCGACGGTGGAGCAATTAGCCTCTCAACGCTCGCTACTGTTAATGGCCGCCATCCAGAAGGAGAATTTAGCGTTGATCAGGGCTACGCCTGCGGTTTGTTACTGGAGAATGGCGGTAATCTGCGCGTACTGGAAGGCCATCGGGCAGAAAAAATTATTCTCGATCAGGCTGGTGGTTTATTGGTCAACGGGACGACTTCATCTGCAATAGTGGATGATGGCGGTGAATTGCTGGTTTACCCTGGTGGAGAAGCTTTCAACAGCGCAATTAACCAGGGCGGAGTCTTTATGCTGGCGGGGAAAGCCTGCGATACGACGCTTGCGGGCGGGGCCATGAATAACATAGGCGGAGAAGATATTCATACCCTCGTTGAGAACGAAGCCGTTTATCGCCTTGGGACAGACGGTTTACAGCTCTATAGCTCCGGTAAGACAAAGGATTTGGCGGTTAATGCCGGAGGCCGTGCTGAAATTCATGCTGGTACGCTGGAAAATGCACTGCTGAAAGGTGGCTCGATGATTGTCATGTCTCCCACCAGCGCGGACGATAAATTTGTCGTGGAAGAGGGTTGTGCGCCAGTTGAACTGATGGGGAACGTTGCCGTACAAGAAGGTAGCTCTTTGATTATTGGTTACGGTGCTGATTTACAACAGTCAACGGTTACGGTACAGCCGGGAGGCGTGATGATCCTCGATGGCAGTACGGTAAAAGGTGACAATGTCACTTTTCGTGTTGGTGAATTAAACCTTGATGGCGGAAAAGTTTGGCTGATCACGGCAGCAGCCACACATGTGCAACTGAAAGTGAAACGACTGCGCGGAGAGGGAACGATTTGCCTGCAAACCAGCGCGAAAGAAATTTCACCTGACTTCATCAATGTGAAAGGGGAAATTAGTGGCAATATCCTCGTTGAGATAACGGATGCCAGTCGGCAACCAATTTGCGGTGCGCTTAAACTGCAACCTGACGAAGACAGGATTGGCGCAACGCTCCAGCCCGAATAAAAACTAAGGCGCAATCTGTGAAGGTTGCGCCTTGTTTTTTAGCGAGCTGCGCGTTGCAGAATGATGGCTGATGGCAGACGTTGCAGGAAACGCATACGCAGCATCATCATAATAGCGGCAGAAGTCAGGCCAATAATAAAGCCGATCCAGAAACCTGCTGGCCCCATTGGCTCAACCACCAGATCGGTCAGCGCCAGAATGTAGCCGCTCGGCAAGCCTAATACCCAATATGCCGTAAAGGTAATATAAAAAATCGACCGCGTATCTTTATAACCACGCAAAATCCCACTGCCGATAACCTGTATGGAGTCAGAAATCTGATACACCGCCGCCAGCAACATCAAATGTGCCGCCAGCGTTACGACCTCAGGATTATCGTTATACAGCAGGGCAATCTGCTCCCGTAGTGAAACCGTGAAAATTGCGGTCAGAGTCGCCATACAAACGCCAACCATAAGCCCTGTTCGCGCGGCTGTTTGTGCATCCAGCGTTGAGCCCTGACCCAGACGATAACCAACACGGATGGTTACCGCTGCGGCCAGCGACATTGGAAGAACGAACATCAACGAACTGAAGTTCAGTGCAATCTGGTGGCCTGCCACATCGATAATACCGAGTGGAGATACCAACAGCGCCACTACAGCAAACAGTGTCACTTCAAAGAACAACGCCAGCGCGATAGGTAGACCAAGCTGCACCAGCCGTTTCAATGCGGCAGGATCGGGTTTAGCGGTGCCTTTTTCGTTGCGGATATCGCGCATGGAACGGGCATGTTTAATATAAGAAACCATGGCGAGGAACATCACCCAATACACAGCCGCCGTCGCTACACCACAACCGACGCCACCGAGTTCAGGCATTCCGAAATGACCATAAATAAAGATATAGTTAACCGGAATGTTCACCAGCAGGCCAATAAAACCCATCACCATCCCAGGTTTGGTTTTTGCCAGACCTTCACACTGGTTACGCGCGACCTGGAAGAACAGATAGCCCGGAGCACCCCACAGCAGTGCACGCAGGTAACCTACCGCTTTATCGGCGAGTGCCGGATCGATATTTTGCATGGAGCGGATGATATAACCCGCATTCCACAGAACCACCATAATGAGCACTGAGACAAAGCCGGCTAGCCAGAAACCTTGTCGTACCTGATGCGCTATGCGTTCACGGCGACCAGAACCATTCAATTGCGCAATCACTGGCGTCAACGCAAGCAGCAGTCCGTGACCGAAAAGAATAGCCGGGAGCCAGATAGATGTACCAATGGCGACCGCCGCCATGTCGGTGGCGCTATAGCCGCCCGCCATGACAGTATCGACAAAACCCATCGCTGTTTGGGCGATTTGCGCGAGAATCACCGGGATTGCTAATGCTAATAACAGACGCGCTTCACTGATATACTTCTGCACGTGAACACCTTTTATATTGTTGTTATATGAGAGACTAAAAAGCCGCCTGAATGGGCAGCAAAAAGAAGAAGCAGGGGAAATTCAGTCTATTGTAGCGAGGATTTATTAATTCTCCAGTGAAAAAATAACCATTCAGCCCCCTTTACTGGTAAGGGTGTTTCCCACCTGCTATTGTGCTGAACAGAATGCCTTAACTGATTTCAGGAGTTGTAAGTATGTTTACGGGGATAGTGCAGGGCACTGCAAAACTGGTGTCGATTGACGAGAAACCAAATTTTCGTACTCATGTGGTTGAGTTACCTGACTATATGCTGGATGGTCTGGAGACCGGTGCGTCTGTGGCACACAACGGTTGTTGCCTGACCGTGACGGAAATCAACGGTAACCATATCAGTTTTGATCTGATGAAAGAGACGTTACGCATTACTAATCTTGGTGATTTACAGGTTGGGGATTGGGTAAACGTAGAGCGTGCGGCTAAATTCAGTGATGAAATTGGCGGACATTTAATGTCGGGTCATATTATGACCACCGCTGAAGTAGCGAAAATATTAACCTCTGAAAATAATCGCCAGATCTGGTTTAAAGTGCAGGATAGTCAGTTGATGAAATATATCCTGTACAAAGGATTTATCGGAATCGACGGTATTAGCCTGACCGTGGGCGAAGTAACGTCAACACGTTTCTGCGTACATTTAATTCCAGAAACGCTGGAACGTACCACTCTCGGTAAGAAAAAACTCGGAGCGCGCGTCAATATTGAAATCGATCCACAAACTCAGGCAGTGGTAGATACGGTAGAACGTGTGCTGGCGATGCGGGAAAAGGCGCAGAATCAATAACGGACTGAAATATGATATCGCCCCCAAACGGGGGCGATAGAATAACATTTAGCGTGCAACCCGAAGGCCGTTTTCAACCCCTCGAGAGAACACCACTTGCCAGAGCTGAATATCACGGGCGCGGAAAGCACCAGCGCAAGCATTCAGATAATAGGTAAACATCCGTTTAAAGCGTTCACTGTAATTATCCGCAATTTCCGGCCATGCGGCGAGGAATCGCTCATACCAGGCCATCAGCGTGGTATCGTAATCGGCGCCAAAGTTATGCCAGTCTTCCATCACAAAGTGTGGTTCGCTGGATTGAGCGATCTGGCGTACAGAGGGCAGACAACCGTTCGGGAAAATATATTTATTAATCCATGGATCAACATTCAGATCGGTTTTTTTCGAGCCGATAGTATGTAACAGGAAAATACCTTCCGGTTTCAGATTGCGATCCACCACCTCAAAATAGGTGTTGTAATTTTTCGGCCCGACGTGTTCGAACATTCCCACTGAAACAATGCGGTCAAATTGATCGTTCAGGTCACGGTAATCTTGCAGCAAAATGGTGACATCCAGACCTTCACAGCGATCCTGAGCCATTTTCTGCTGTTCAGCAGAAATGGTGACACCTACCACGCTTACGTCATAGTTAGACGCCATGTAGTGCGCCAGTCCGCCCCAACCGCAGCCAATATCCAGCACACGCATCCCTGGCTTCAACTGCAATTTTTCGCAGATCATTTTAAGCTTCGCTTGTTGGGCAGATTCCAGATTATCGGCATCTTTCCAGTAAGCGCAGGAATATTGCATGAAGGGATCAAGCATACGGCTGAACAGATCATTACCCAGATCGTAATGCTCTTTGCCAACTATCCAGGCACGTTTTTTACTCTGCAGATTGAAGAGACGAGCGCCAGCGATGCGCAGAGTGTCTTTGAAATGATGGGGGAGTTGGTTTTCGAGACCTGCGCGTAAGACTTTGCTAAAAAACATATCCAGTCGTTCACATTCCCACCAGCCATCCATATAACTTTCGCCTAACCCCAACGAACCTTCCTGTAGAACGCGTTTAAAAAAATCGGGGTTTTTAACACGAATATCCGCCGGGGCAGAACCGTTGATGGCTATACCGGCGCGGCTAAGTAATTCGTTGGCGATTCTGTACCAGTTGTCATCCGGTACGCTGACTTCTTCTATACACGATGAACTCATAGTTTCTCCATCACTGGTCGGTGATCAGAACCTTAAAACAGCGTAGACGCTTTTTGGGCTTTGTGAGAAATCTCGCAGAAAATCCGCGAGTCTATAATCCGACGTAGAACAGAGGGAAAGGAGGAACCCTTGCCGAAATGACCATCCATAGCAATCCGGGAACGCTCCTGTCCCCGTAAAAACATAATATTTATCGTAATCTTAACAACTGGAAATTAGTATAGGCCGCTAATTTCAATCATACAACAAAATTTTGTTAGCAGCCTAAGTATAAAGATGTCGATATAGATCAATGTGATTCGCTATGAGCGACTTCGGCATTGCCATGATTCTGGCAACCAGATTCTTCACAACGTTGCATCATGTAACCCAGAGAAGCCAGTACCACGGTCGATAACATCACGCAGGTGGTGGTGAGCAGTGGTGTGCTAACGCTGATGAGCCAGGAAACCACAAGGCTTGCGAGGAAGCACAGTCCCAGTTGCAGTGTGTTCTGCAATGCTGCGGCGCGGCCGGTCGCATGTGGGAAGGGGCGCAGCGCCTGCGCGACAACAATCGGGTAGATTGCGCCGTTGGCAATAGCCATCACACAGAATGGGATCAGAATTTCGACCAGCGAAACATGGCTAATGAAGCCAGCAGCCCAGGTCGCCACGACGCTGACAGCAAACAGCGCCAGCAGCCACGGTAATAATTGTTTGCCTTGCCATTTCTGCAATGCTGCGCGACAGCCATAACCACCAATCAGAAACGCGATGGTTTGTGGTACATAACTTAAACCAATGACTGCCGGGCTGTAGCCCATCTCGCTAAGGATGAACGGTGAACCGGTCAGCCAGGCAAAGAAACTGGCTGAACAGGCCGCATAAATCAGCACGTTGCCGCGATAGGTTTTTGAACGCAGCAGATCGGTAAAGGTCAGTCCATCCTGACTGTCGTTACGTGCTTTAGTCGTAGGTTTAAGCCAGAAAATGGGCAGAATAAGCACCACGGTAATGGCAAATAAGGTCGCGAAAATCGCCTGCCAGGAAAAATGAACCAGCAGCCAGCTACCTAAAAGAGGAGCAAGGGCAGGAGAGAGTCCCACTAATGGCATGATAGTGGCGAAAATACGATTCACTTTTTGTGAAGGATAGTAATCCGTCACCAACGCCTGCCAGATAACTGCGGCGGCACAGACACCAACCGCTTGCACAAACCGTAATACCAGCAGAGTGATGGCGTTATCCACCCATAACATCCCCAGACTACCTAACGCAAAAATTGTCAGGCCGATTAATAACACCGGTTTACGACCATAACGGTCGGAGAGCGGCCCCCACAGAAGTTGGGCTGCGGCAAAACCGGCAAGGAACAGACTAAGGCTGGCACTGACAGCAGACGCAGGCGTTTGCAAATCGGCCTGAATGGCGGCGAAAGCGGGCAGATACATATCGGTTGCCAGAAAACCGAGTACGCTCAAACCCGCCAGCCAGACTAAAAATCTTTTCCCAGGTTGCATGTATATTCTCTAAATTTCTCAATTAAACACCGTCGCAAAGTGTAGGGAGTGAAATTCCTGTTGTGAAACGGTAATATTTGATGGCTGGTTTCAAAAATTTTGCAGGCAAACTATGTGGTCTGAGTATTCTCTCGAAGTGGTTGATGCGGTAGCGCGTAATGGCAGTTTTAGTGCTGCGGCTCAGGAGTTGCATCGTGTTCCTTCTGCGGTCAGCTATACCGTGCGTCAGCTGGAAGAGTGGCTGGCGGTGCCGCTTTTTGAACGGCGTCATCGTGATGTGGAACTGACCGCTGCCGGGGCGTGGTTTCTCAAAGAAGGGCGCTCTGTTGTCAAAAAAATGCAGATCACGCGCCAGCAATGTCAGCAGATTGCGAACGGCTGGCGTGGTCAGTTAGCCATTGCGGTGGATAATATCGTCAGGCCAGAACGTACACGGCAGATGATCGTTGATTTCTATCGTCATTTTGATGACGTTGAACTTCTGGTATTTCAAGAAGTATTCAACGGTGTCTGGGATGCGCTTTCTGACGGGCGCGTGGAACTGGCGATTGGCGCGACACGAGCGATTCCGGTGGGCGGTCGTTATGCCTTCCGTGATATGGGGATGCTGAGCTGGAGCTGTGTTGTTGCCCGCCATCATCCGCTTGTGTCAATGAATGGACCATTCAGCGATGATACATTGCGCAACTGGCCGTCACTGGTGCGCGAAGACACCTCACGGACGCTACCCAAACGTATTACCTGGCTACTGGATAACCAAAAGCGCCTGGTTGTACCGGACTGGGAATCATCGGCAACGTGTATTTCGGCCGGGTTATGCATCGGTATGGTGCCGACACATTTCGCCAAACCGTGGCTTAATGAGGGGAAGTGGGTAGCACTAGAACTGGAAAATCCATTCCCTGATTCAGCATGTTGTCTGACCTGGCAGCAGAATGATATGTCGCCTGCTTTAACCTGGTTGCTTGAGTATCTCGGCGATAGTGAGACGCTGAATAAGGAGTGGCTGCGGGAGCCTGAAGAGACTCCCGCAACGGATGATTAACGACGATAGTCGCGGAACGGGCCATCAGCCACGGAGCGACGTTCAATCAACCGTGGATGAACTTCAATTGACTGCGGTTCTTCGCGTTTGTTGACGATACGATCCAACAGCATATTGAACGCCGTTTCACCCAGCGAATCTTTTGGCTGATGGATAGTGGTCAGTGCCGGGGTAAAGTAGCGAGCATTGCGCACGTTATCATAACCGATCAGCGAAACATCCTGCGGGACGCGCAGACCCATTTCATCAGCGGCACAGAGCGCGCCCATCGCCATAATATCGCCGCCACAGAAGACTGCGGTAGGTCTGTGCGGTTGCGACAGGATTTGCTGCATGGCGCGATAACCTGATTCAGGCTCAAAGTCACCTTGCACAATCCAGTTTTCCGGCACCTTGATCATGGCTTCTTCCATCGCTTTCATAAAGCCCGCCAGACGGCCTGCACCGGTGTTACGCTCCAGAGGACCCGGAATAACACCGATTTCGCGGTGACCGCGTTCAATCAAATAGCGCCCGGCCATGTAACCGCCTTCAAAAGCGTTATCGATAACCGCATCGGTAAAGTCTGCTTTTGCTTCACCCCAGTCCATCACCACCATCGGGATATGGCGATACTCTTCCAGCATCGCCAGCAACGGTTCCGGATACTCAGAACACATCACCAGCAGGCCATCGACGCGTTTTTGCGCCATCATCGACAGATAAGCCCGCTGTTTCTCAAGATTGTTCCACGCATTGCCCAGAATCAGCGTGTAGCCTTTCTGGAAGCAATTTTTTTCTACCGCTTCAATGATCTCGGCGAAATAGGCCGCTTCGCTGCTGGTCGCCAGCAAACCGATAGACTTGGTGTGGTTGACCTTCAGGCTGCGCGCCACCGCGCTAGGGGAGTAGTGTAATTCTTTGATCGCCGCCCACACGGCATTGCGCGTTTCTTCAGCGACAAAACGTGTTTTGTTGATTACGTGTGACACAGTTGTAGTGGAAACGTTTGCTCGCTTCGCTACATCTTTTATTGTTGCCATTCCATTTCACTCCAGACCCTAACTTCAGCTCCTGCAAAATCGCAAGGTAAACGTTTGCCTTTACACACCTTACGCACAACAAAAGTGTTGCGGTACGCCGGGAAAATGACACAGAGCGTCAGGAAGGGGTCAATGGCCAGTACGCAAATAATGTAAGCGTGGAATTTTGGCCGATCTTGATGAAAAGGGGAAGTAGTAAAAACACTTATCATTATAAATGGCGGGAGATTTTTTCATCACAGTATGTAAAAATGCGTAATATCACTTTTTGTGGGGTAATAAAAAGGAGAAAACTTGATGAGCACCGACCTTAAATTTTCACTGGTAACAACCATTATCGTTCTTGGTTTGATCGTGGCCGTGGGTTTGACTGCCGCGCTGCACTGATTTCCCCTCGAGGGAGCGCGTTCTCCCTCACATCTCCTTCCTCTTTGTTAGCAAATTGGCAAAAGTGTTTTCTCTTTTTGTTATTTTCATTCTTTTGTGATTGATGTCATGCTTTCGCCACTTTGATGAACATCGCGTGATGACGCGAAGAGGTGGAGATTAGGCATGAAAATTAACTATCCGTTGCTGGCGCTGGCAATTGGCGCGTTTGGTATCGGGACAACGGAATTCTCGCCAATGGGCTTGTTGCCCGTTATTGCGCGTGGTGTGGATGTCTCGATTCCAGTTGCCGGAATGTTAATCAGCGCCTATGCGGTTGGCGTGATGGTTGGCGCGCCATTGATGACGCTTCTGCTTTCTCATCGTGCCCGCCGCAGTGCGCTGATTTTCCTGATGGCGATTTTCACCCTCGGTAACGTACTTTCTGCCATCGCACCGGATTATATGACGCTGATGCTTTCACGCATTTTAACCAGTCTGAATCACGGGGCGTTTTTTGGCCTGGGGTCTGTCGTGGCAGCAAGCGTGGTGCCAAAACATAAACAGGCCAGCGCAGTTGCCACTATGTTTATGGGCTTAACCCTGGCGAATATCGGTGGCGTTCCGGCGGCAACCTGGCTTGGGGAAACTATTGGCTGGCGTATGTCATTTCTGGCAACGGCGGGGCTGGGTGTGATTTCAATGGTGAGCCTGTTCTTCTCGTTACCAAAAGGTGGCGCAGGAGCGCGGCCTGAAGTGAAAAAAGAGCTGGCGGTACTGATGCGTCCGCAGGTGCTGTCTGCATTGCTGACGACGGTGCTGGGCGCTGGTGCAATGTTCACCCTCTACACCTATATTTCTCCGGTACTGCAAAGTATCACTCACGCAACGCCGGTGTTCGTGACGGCAATGCTGGTGCTGATTGGCGTTGGGTTCTCTATCGGTAACTATCTCGGCGGTAAACTGGCAGATCGTTCGGTCAATGGTACGCTGAAAGGCTTTTTGCTGCTGTTGATGGTGATTATGCTGGCGATCCCGTTCCTGGCACGAAATGAGTTTGGCGCGGCAATCAGCATGGTGGTGTGGGGCGCGGCAACCTTTGCGGTCGTACCGCCGTTGCAGATGCGTGTGATGCGTGTCGCCAGCGAAGCTCCGGGTTTGTCTTCATCAGTAAATATTGGTGCCTTTAACCTTGGAAATGCGCTGGGTGCCGCAGCCGGTGGTGCAGTGATTTCCGGTGGTCTGGGATACAGTTTTGTGCCGGTGATGGGGGCGATTGTCGCGGGACTGGCATTGTTGCTGGTGTTTATGTCAGCCAGAAAACAACCTGAAGCAGTTTGCGTTGCCAACAGCTAATAAAACAAAAACGCAGAAGGCTAACCTTCTGCGTTACAGTTTGCAGGCAAAGTGCGATTTATCTTGCCGGATGTGGTGTTAACGCCTCATCCACGTAGGCCTGATAAGCGTAGCGCATCAGGCAATGCTGCATTTGCCATCAGTGATTATGCGGCGAGATTTTTCGCTACGAATTCCCAGTTTACCAGCGCCCAGAAGTGCTCCAGATAACCCGGACGTGCATTGCGATAGTCGATGTAATAAGCGTGTTCCCAGACATCAACGGTCAGCAGTGGAGTTGCATCGGTGGTCAGCGGAGTACCCGCGTTAGAGGTGGAAACGATAGCCAGTTTGCCATCGCTGTTTTTCACCAGCCAGGTCCAGCCAGAACCAAAGTTTTTGATCGCAGCATCAGTAAACTGAGCTTTGAAATCAGCAAAGCTGCCAAAAGAAGCGGCGATAGCTTCAGCCAGTTCACCAGTAGGTTCGCCACCCGCGTTCGGCGCCAGGCAGTTCCAGTAGAAAGTGTGGTTCCAGACCTGAGCGGCGTTATTGAATACACCACCTTCAGAGCTGCGAATAATCTCTTCCAGTGATTTACCTTCAAACGCAGTACCTTTGATCAGGTTGTTCAGGTTAGTGACATAAGTCTGATGATGTTTGCCGTAGTGATACTCGATAGTTTCCGCAGAAATGTGCGGTGCCAGAGCATCTTTAGCATATGGTAGTGCAGGTAATTCAAATGACATTGCTACTCTCCTTTATTATTAATTGGCATACGTACAATAGCCTTATTGTGCGTATGGATAGGGTAGCAAATTAAAAGGTGATACAAAAGATGAACTTACCCTGTTGCCGTAACAACAGGGTAAAGTTTTAGCGAAGTGTTTTTGGGGTCATCACCCGACGAGCACCAACATAGTGGCGTTGCCAGTAATCTTCACTTAACGAAGTGATTTTAATTTCCTGACCACTGCGTGGTGACTGAATAAATTTGCCGTTGCCGACATACACGCCAACGTGATCGGCGGTTCCGCGCCCCTGAGTGCGGAAGAAAACCAGGTCGCCGTTTTTCAGTTCGCTGCGATCGATCGGCGCGGCATCACGCAAGTGATACATTTCGTTAGCCGTACGTGGAATACGGATCTTCACCAGATCTTTATACGCATAATAAACCAGCCCGCTGCAATCAAAACCGGTACGCGGTGAGCTGCCGCCCCAGCGATATGGTTTGCCAATTTGCTGCATCAGCTTATTCATAGCCACTTTTGTGGCTTTCTGTACTTTGGCTTTATGCGCGTCGGCGATGGTTCCCTGTGTGGCATTTTTGACTTTCACGCAACGCGACTTATAGCCTTTACGTTTGGTGCACTTTTCCGTAAAGCTGGCTGACGCCGTTTTATTGACGGCTTGTTTGCTGCGAGTTTTGGCGTTTTTAGAAGCAGTAATGGAGGATTTTTTAACGGAAGAAGCAGTTTTATTTTTAGTAGTACTTTTACTGGCGGCTTTTTTCGCTGTTTTCTGGCTGGCTTTATTGGCCTTTTTGGTGGTTGCCGTGCTTTTCTTTTTATCTGCTTTTTTGGTGATATGAGTGGTAGCAGAACTCTCCCTGGCTTGCTTTGAAGCATGTGCCATAGGCGTAAAAGGCAGGGTAGTAAAAAGTAAAGCACAGAGCGTGATCGAAATACGGTTTATCCGCGCCACTGAGCGTCCCTCTGTTAAGGCAGGTCTATCATGCCTGCGTCTGATTTACAAAACTTGATGATTCTAATGCATAGAAGAAGAGAAAGTTAATAGCTTTTATTGTTAAAAAATACGTTTCGTTGGCGAGCGCAAAAAAATGCAGCAGGCAAAGCTAAAAATGGTTATAAAAACACCACGTTGTTGCGTGCCAGAGAAGAAAAGAATATTTGAAATGCAACATTTAGAGCAAAGGGATAAAATAGCAAAAGCGTGATGAAAATGTTATTTTCCGTTGCCGCACTGACCCGCTACAATGTCAGATTACTGCCGTAAAGAAGTTTGAGGAAGCAAGACAATGAGCACCACTATCGAAAAAATCCAACGCCAGATTGCTGAAAACCCGATCCTGCTGTACATGAAAGGTTCACCGAAACTGCCGAGCTGCGGTTTCTCTGCCCAGGCAGTCCAGGCGCTTGCCGCATGTGGCGAACGTTTTGCCTATGTTGATATCCTGCAGAATCCGGACATTCGTGCGGAACTGCCGAAATACGCTAACTGGCCGACTTTCCCGCAACTGTGGGTTGACGGCGAACTGGTAGGCGGCTGTGATATCGTGATCGAAATGTATCAGCGCGGCGAACTGCAGCAGCTGATCAAAGAAACTGCCGCAAAATACAAGTCTGAAGAGCCGGACGCGGAGTAATCCGTCCTGCAATACTGACGGATGCAAACAAGCATCCGTCAGTCCTTTTCTATCCCCAATCCAGCCCTTGTGGTGAACTTGAAAATCCCGCATCACGCAGCAGCGTAAACATCGGCGTTTGCCGGACGGGTTGATCATTTACTTCTGTCAGCGTAAAGCGCAGCCGTGGTTCGCGACGCAGCGCGGTGGTCAGCGCCTGTAAAACCTCTGGCGCGAGTAATTCCTCTTTTTCCTGCCAGACCAGCATTTTTTTGCCACCTTGCGCCAGATAGAGCAACAATTTGCCGCCGGAAATGACCACCAGCGCACCTGCCCGACGCGTTGGCACCAGCGTTGCCGGATGTGCAGGCCAGGGCAGGATATTTCCCCACACATTAGCCGGATCGTTGGCAGAGAGCGCCACTGGCGTGAATTGCTGCGGTTGGCTGGCGGCGGCGAGATCGCGCAATCGGTCAATAGTCAGGCGATCAGCAAATTGCGCACCGCCCAGACCTTCAACAAAACGACCACGCATAATTCGCCCCGAATCTTCCATGCTGCGACAAAGCGTTTGCATTGATGGAAACCCGCCAGGGATATTCTCGGCTATCACCGCCTGGCGACTGACGATGCCGTAGCGGTCGAGCATATTCTCCGCCAGCGCCAGCATCCTTTCAGTATCGTTCAGTGGCTCCACCTGTAATAACGACCAGCGCCCAGCCAGCTTCGGCGTGTTGTAAGATACCAGCGGCGAGATGGGCAACGTATAGGCAGGACGTCCACGCCGAGCCCGGTGGCTGCGGCGAGCTGAGGCGCGCGCGCTGGTACTGCTGCGGGCGAGGGCGCGTAACGGTGCCCAAATATCGCTGGTAATGACGCCTTGCCAGACCAGCTCCCATAACGCTTCTTGCAGGGGCGACGCATCTACCGGTTGACCGATTTTCTCGCCTACCCGTTGACCGATTTGTTGCGCAAACCAGGCACCACCATCAGCCAGAACCGCGATAATTGCTTGCTGAATCGCTGAACGTTTCGCGTGATCATTTTCTACTGGTGTTAACGATTCTGCGGCATACTCCTGCAAATGCAGAGCCACCAGACCGTCATCATCCCCCAGTCTTTTTTGCCCCGACCAGATAACTTCGCCGGTTGCCAGCAGTTCATCAAGCATTTCTGGCGAATAGTCGCGCACGCGGGCTGGCAGGATCTGGCTTTCCCAGAGTGAGGCGGGTAAACCAACACCGGCAAGTTGTTCGATAACCCGCATGACGCCATCCACACCCTCATAAACGCCTGTAGACGTTGTGGCAAAGAGCGCCGGGCTGCCATCGGTGGCGGGTAACACGCCCTGACGTTCCAGCAGCAATCGCGCATAGACTGTAGACGGAACTGGACGCGTCGCTTCTCTGGCAGCCTGCAGCGAGCGTAAGCGCAGACGACGGAAAACTTCGTCACTCACCCAGACGTCTTGTTGCAGATTCATCATCAACCCTTGCTCGCGCAGTTGCTGAAGTTGCTCTTCGACAATGGCAATACCGAGGCCAAAATCACGGGCAAGTTGTTCAGCCGTGACCAGGGCATGAGTCCGCAGATAGCGTAGAAAGAGATCGCGAAGCGGGGAATTTACGCGGTGCAGGTAGATTTCCGGTAGTGAGTGTGGCAGCTGTACACCGAGGGCGTCCCGTAGCCTGGCGGCGTCATCCATGCAGGCCAGGTGCTTCTGACCTGCAATCATTGCCAGGAAGATTCGTTTTTCCGCGAGAAGATTTTCCACATACGTCTCAATCTCTTCACCGCTGCCTGTATGCCGTTGTACCAGATCTTCAAACGTCATTGGCCCCAGTTCGCGTAGCAGGTCAAACAAACCTTCTTCACCTTTCGCTTTTCTGCCAGCCGCTAGTCGCTGTAACTCTTCTTCCACCTGGCGAATGACCTGCGGGTCGAGTAATTCACCCGGATCGACCTGACCGAGTAGATTGCGCAACAGCTCGCTGTCCAGCGACAGTACGGACGCCCGGCGCTCTGCCAGCGGGGCGTCGCTCTGGTACATAAACTCTGCGACATAGCCGAACAATAAACTGGCGGCGAAAGGCGAGGGCGTAGCGGTCGTTACATCGGAGATTTGTATTTCGCCACCGTTCAGGCGACGCATCAAACGTTCCAGCGCGGGAAGATCATAAACATCTTGCAGGCATTCGCGCAGGGTTTCGAGAATGACTGGAAAATCAGGATAACCCTGGGCGATTTCCAGCAACTGGCTGGCCCGTAGTCGTTGTTGCCACAGTGGCGTGCGACGCCCCGGCGTGCGACCAGGCATCAGCAATGCCCGCGCGGCGCATTCACGAAAACGGGCAGCAAAAAGCGCCGAGCTGCCCACCGCTTCACGGACAATTTGCAGCAACTTTTCCGGCTCAAACAAGAAAATGGCAGCATCAGGCAATTTGCCATCGGTGTCAGGAATGCGCGCAACAATACCGTCATCACTGGCAACGACTGAGGCGTCTGCGCCCCATAGCGCATGTATTCGCCCGGCAATCGCCAGCGCCCAGGGTTCATGCACGCGTCTTCCATAGGGAGAGTGCAAAATAATACGCCAGTCGCCAATTTCATCACGGCAGCGTTCGAGAACCAGGTGACGGCTTCCGGGGACAACGCCCGTTGCGTTTCGCTGCTCGTCAATCAGCCCCTTAATATTGGCGAGAGTATTTTCTTCCGCCAGCCACGGAGGGATATTCGCGGAAAAGAACGCGCCATCCGCCAGCAAATGGAGAAAATCGCCGATCATCTCGCCTAATTCAGCGGGACGTCCGCTACCTTCACCGCGCCAGAAGGGAAGTCTGGCGGAGCGTCCGGGCGCAGGCGTCACAATCACCTGATCGCGGGTGATTTGCTGGATCCGCCAGGAGGTAGCCCCGAGGGTGATAATGTCATTCACCCGCGATTCATACACCATCTCTTCATCCAGTTCTCCTACCCGACGAGATCCTGCCTGTTCTTCACCTGCCGGCAATAACACGCTGTACATGCCACGATCCGGAATGGTGCCACCGCTGGTCACCGCCAAAAGTTGGGCGCCAGGACGCGCAGTTAATATTCCACTTTCCCGATTCCAGATAAGTTTTGGGCGAAAAGTGGAAAAATCACCAGAAGGATAGCGCCCGGAAAGCATATCCAGCGTGGCGTCAAAAACGCGCCTCGGCAGATCTTTCCACGGTGCGGCACGGCGCACGCGGGCGTACCACTCATCAACCTGTAAGGCGTCCATCGCCGCAGCGGCAACAGTTTGCTGCGCCAGAACGTCGAGTGGATTATGCGGTGGTGTCAGGCTTTCCAGCTTGCCAGCGAACATACACTCCACAATAACTGCGGAATCGACTAAGTCACGCCGGGTACGGGGGAAAAAAAGTCCTTTAGAGATGCCTCCAACCTGGTGTCCGGCGCGCCCAATGCGTTGTAACCCGCTGGCGACAGAGAGCGGCGTCGCCACCTGAATCACCAGATCCACCGCGCCCATATCAATCCCCAGTTCGAGACTGGAGGTTGCGACCACGCAGCGTAATTCACCCGATTTCAGCGCCTGTTCGGTGATTGCTCGTTGTTCTTTAGAGACGGAGCCGTGGTGTGAGCGGGCAATATAAACGTCGCTACTTTGTACACGGTTAGAGGTTGCGCCGGAGGTCGACTCGAAATGGGCCACATCAACGGCGATAGACGGGGAACGCTGTATGCGTGCGGCGTAAAGCTCATTTAATCGTGCCGTCAGTTTTTCCGCCAGCCCGCGTGAATTAGTAAAGACAATGGTCGAACGATGGCGCAACACTTCATCAAGGATACCCGTTTCAATATATGGCCAGATGGAGCCTTCCCGGCCGGCATGGCTGTTTTCGCTGGTGCCGCTGGCGACCGATGAGACATCATCCATATTGGCGACAGGAACGACAATACGGATCTGCGGATGGCGCATTGCGGGCGGGTTGACTACCGTAACCGGGCGATCGCCACCCAGAAATTCCGCCACATCGCTGACCGAGCGCACGGTGGCGGAAAGACCAATTCGTTGTGCAGAGGTGTTTAGCAACGCATCGAGTCGCTCCAGGCTCAGTGCCAGATGTGCGCCGCGTTTGCTGCCTGCCACGGCATGGACTTCATCAATAATCACCGTTTCGACGCCGCGCAGCGTCTCTCGCGCGCGGGAGGTCAGCATCAGGTAGAGTGATTCGGGCGTGGTGATCAGAATATCCGGCGGATTACGGGTCAGTTTGCTGCGTTCCTGTGCGGGCGTATCGCCAGTGCGGATACCCACACGAATGTTGACTTCCGTTTCGCCACGCCGCCGCCGCTCATTCGCAATGCCCTGTAACGGGATCTGTAAATTGCGCTGAACGTCGGTGCCTAAGGCTTTAATCGGTGAAATATAGAGGATGCGCGAGGTTTTACGCTTATGCGCTTCGCTCGCATGTTCCCCGCCTTCGCGGAAGAGTTGATCGAGGGCGTAGAGAAAAGCTGCCAGCGTTTTCCCGGAACCGGTCGGTGCAATCACCAGCGCATGTTCACCGCGTGCCGTCACGCTCCAGGTTTGTGACTGGACAGCGGTCGGCTGTTTAAAGGCGCGGAAAAACCAGTCGCGGGTCGCCGGTGAAAAAACGTCCGGCAGCGGCGATGAAGGATTTGGGTTATCTGCCATTAACGCTATTCCCCGTGAATATCATGCATGATGCGTGGAATAGCCTCACTATAGATGCCTGATTCATTGCATGTCATCAGGCATCGACTCGATTACACCTTTTCGGCAGCAGGCAGCGGCCAGCCTCCCAGACGTTTCCAGCGGTTGACGATTTCACAAAACAGCACGGCGGTGCGTTCGGTATCGTACAGCGCGGAGTGCGCCTGAGTGCTATCAAACTCCATGCCAGCGGTCTGGCAGGCTTTTGATAATACGGTTTGTCCGAGCGCCAGCCCGGCCAGTGCAGCAGTGTCAAAAGTGGCGAAAGGGTGGAACGGGTTACGTTTCAGTGAGGCGCGTTCTGCGGCGGCCATCATAAAGCTGTGGTCGAAATTGGCGTTGTGCGCCACCATAATGGCACGGTTACAGCCGCTCGCTTTGATGCCTTTACGGACAACTTTGAAAATCTCATGCAGCGCCTCGTATTCGCTGACCGCGCCACGATCGGGATCGTTCGGGTCAATGCCGTTGAAGGCGAGGGCTTCTGGTTGCAAATTAGCGCCGACAAACGGCTCGACGTGGAAATGTAATGTGGTGTCCGGCATCAGCCAGCCTTGTTCATCCATTTTCAGGGTGATGGCGGCAATCTCAAGCAGCGCATCGGTTTTGGCGTTAAATCCGGCTGTTTCAACATCGATCACAACAGGATAAAAACCACGAAAACGGTCGCACAGACCGGTAAGTTGAGCGTTATCGGACATCTGATTCTCTTAATACGGAAAAATTGCAGCGCGCATTATGACAAATATTACCCGCTGATGCAGTAAAGATGCGGGCGTGATGAGTGCACGCCCGGCAGGAGATTAGTTGCCCAGACCGCGACCGGCGTCTTTCTCTTCGATCAATTCAATTTTATAACCGTCCGGATCTTCCACAAATGCGATAACCGTAGTGCCACCTTTTACCGGGCCGGCTTCACGGGTCACGTTGCCGCCGTTCTGACGGATTTTTTCGCACGCTTCAGCGGCGTTATCAACGCTAAGGGCGATATGACCATAAGCGGTGCCGAGTTCGTATTTATCCACGCCCCAGTTGTAGGTCAGTTCAATCACCGCTTCTTCGGTTTCCGGGCCGTAGCCAACAAACGCCAGTGAGTATTTGTATTCCGGGTTTTCGCTGGTACGCAGCAGTTTCATGCCCAGCACGTTGGTATAAAAATCGATGGAGCGTTGCAGATCGCCAACGCGCAGCATGGTGTGAAGAAGACGCATTTTTATATCCTCAAAATGGCTAACAGATTCAAAATGTTGTTTTAGTATAGCGGCGGGTTTGCGCCGCTCGCAATGTTGGATTACAGCGTAGGGTAATCGGTATAGCCTTCCGCGCCGCCACCGTAGAAACTTTCGGCACGCTGTGGGTTAAGCTCAGCTTTGCGCTGCAAGCGGGCGACCAGATCCGGGTTTGCAATCCAGTCACGACCAAATGCCACCGCATCAATTAACCCTTTGCCGATCAGCGTTTCTGCTTTTTCTACCGTATATGCACCAGCCCCGATAATTGGACCGTGGAAACGGGCGCGTACTTTTTCGCGGAAAGCCTCGGTATATGGTTTGCCGCCTGCCCAGTCTGGTTCTGACATATGCAGATAAGCAATGCCGCGTTTGCCCAGTTGTTCAATCAGATACAGCGCATCGGCTTCTTCATTCGGGCCGTTATCGGTATTCTGGAAAGTACCGATTGGCGAAACGCGAATGCCAATGCGATCGGCACCCCATTCTTTTATTCCGGCATCAACGACTTCCAGTACCAGGCGTGCGCGATTTTCCACGCTACCGCCGTACTGATCGGTACGATGGTTTGAAGAAGGCGACAGGAACTGATGCAGTAAATACCCGTGAGCGGAGTGAAGCTCCACCAGATCAAAACCGGCTTCACGGGCGTTAGCGATGGCCTGGCGGAAATCATTGACGATACCCGGAATCTCTTCCAGTTCAAGCGCACGCGGCATAGATGTCTCGACACGGATCGCCTGACCATTTTCATCGCGCAGAGAAGTACGGGTTCCCGCACTAAGTGCCGAAGGTGCTACCGGAGCCTGGCCGCCAGGTTGCAGGCTGGCGTGAGAAATGCGCCCCGTATGCCAAAGCTGTACGGCGATATGACCATTTTCAGCATGAACACCAGCGGTGATTTTTTTCCATGCTGCGATTTGCTCTGGGCTATGAATGCCAGGTGCGCCCGCATACCCTTTTGCCTGAGCGGAAACTTGAGTGGCTTCGCTAATAATCAAACCGGCACTGGCACGTTGGCGATAGTATTCCACCATCAACGGGGTAGGGATGTCACCCGGTTCAATGCTGCGCAGACGCGTCAGAGGGGCCATAAAAATACGGTTTGCCACCGTGATCGCGCCCACTTTTAGTGGAGAATACAGTTTTTCAGATGACATAAAGGCTCCCGGTCGTCTGATGATGAAAAAATGCCTGCTAAACGGCAGGCGTCGCAATAATGGTTTTTACATGTGTCAGCGCGTTTTCCAGTGGCCCGGAACTGCGCGAAATTTTGGCCTGCAGATTTGCGCCCAGCCACAGCGCGTAAAGTACTTGCGCCTGTTGCAGCGGTTTGCCACAAAAGGTTAAACAGTGGCTGGCACGGCCATTTTCCAGTGCCTGGGCGAGCAGGACGATTACCTGGCGTGCACCTTTATCCATTGCGTTACGCATATCTTCTGACAGGTCACACACTTCGGCAGAGAGCTTTACTGTCAGGCATCCGCTGATAGTTCCATGCTGGCAAAACTGATTAAGCGTCTGCTGGTAATAAGCCAGAATGCGGTCGCGGTAGTTACCTTCACCGGAATGCAGTAACTCCGTCAGTCGCAGGTGATATGCCGCGTAATGACGCTCAAGCATGGCAACGCCAAACGCTTCTTTAGAGCGAAAGTAGTGATAGAACGACCCTTTCGGCACTTCAGCGGTTTTTAGTAATTCGCTTAGCCCCATCCCGGTGAATCCACGTTGCAGGCAAAGTTGCTCACCCGTAGCCAGGAGGTGTTCGCGAGTATCATGTTCGGTGTGTTTGTTCATGCGTTCGAGTGTAGTAGACCAGTCGGTCTAGTGCAAGCAAAGTTGCTACTTTGGGCATTAACAGCTTCAATAGTGGTAATAATCTCATCTCAGGAGGGCGAAATGGCGGAGCAATTAGAGTTCTTTCCCGTCCAGAGCCCGTGCCGGGGAATTTGCCAGTCTGATGAACGCGGATTTTGTCGCGGCTGTTTTCGTAGCCGGGATGAGCGTTTTAACTGGAATAAAATGAGTGATGGCGAAAAACAAGAGGTGCTGCGCCTTTGTCGGCAACGACTTATGCGTAAATTACGTGCAAATAAGCCAGCGTCATCAGACGAACCGGAGCAACCATCACTCTTTTGAGCATAATCTTGCGTATACTCCTCTCATATCTGATAAGAGGAAGCGATTATGGTTCAGCGTATTACTATTGCGCCGCAAGGCCCGGAGTTTTCACGTTTCGTGATGGGCTACTGGCGACTGATGGACTGGAATATGTCCGCTCGCCAGTTAGTCAGTTTTATTGAAGAGCATCTGGATCTCGGCGTGACTACCGTGGACCACGCTGATATTTATGGCGGTTATCAGTGCGAAGCGGCGTTTGGCGAGGCGTTGAAACTGGCGCCTCATTTGCGTGAACGAATGGAAATTGTCAGCAAATGCGGTATCGCGACGACCGCGCGTGAAGAAAACGTCATTGGTCATTACATCACTGACCGCGATCACATCATTAAGAGCGCCGAACAGTCGCTAATTAATCTTGCAACCGATCATCTGGATCTGCTGTTAATCCATCGCCCCGACCCGCTCATGGATGCCGATGAAGTGGCAGATGCGTTTAAACATCTGCATCAGAGCGGAAAAGTACGCCATTTTGGCGTATCCAACTTCACGCCTGCGCAATTTGCGCTGTTGCAATCGCGTCTGCCGTTTACCCTTGCCACTAATCAGGTGGAAATATCCCCGGTGCATCAGCCGTTACTGCTGGATGGCACGCTTGATCAACTGCAACAACTGCGTATTCGCCCGATGGCCTGGTCTTGTCTTGGCGGTGGTCGTCTGTTTAATGATGATTATTTCAGGCCGCTACGTGATGAACTTGCTGTGGTGGCGGAAGAATTAAACGCGGGCTCTATCGAGCAGGTGGTTTATGCCTGGATATTGCGTCTGCCATCGCAGCCGCTGCCGATTATCGGCTCCGGTAAAATTGAGCGTGTGCGGGCTGCTGTCGAAGCGGAAGCATTGAAAATGACCCGCCAACAATGGTTCCGTATCCGTAAAGCGGCACTGGGTTACGACGTACCGTAAACACTTTTAGGAATAGCCGCCGTTCAAATATGTGTCACTGGTTTACACTTAACGGGTATGCACATTGAACGGAGGTCCTATGAAACGTTTTAGTCTGGCCATTCTGGCGCTGGTTGTTGCAACCGGCGCACAAGCTGCCAGTGAAAAAGTCGAGATGAACCTCGTCACGTCGCAAGGGGTTGGGCAGTCAATCGGTAGTGTAACGATTACTGAAACCGATAAAGGTCTGGAGTTTTCACCCGATCTGAAAGCATTACCACCCGGTGAGCATGGCTTCCATATTCATGCCAAAGGAAGCTGCCAGCCAGCAACGAAAGATGGCAAAGCCAGCGCCGCAGAATCCGCAGGCGGGCATCTTGATCCACAAAATACCGGTAAACATGAAGGTCCAGAAGGTGCAGGACACTTAGGCGATCTGCCTGCACTGGTGGTTAACAATGACGGTAAAGCAACCGATGCCGTCATTGCGCCTCGTCTGAAATCACTTGATGAAATCAAAGATAAGGCGCTGATGATCCACGTTGGCGGCGATAATATGTCCGATCAACCAAAACCGCTGGGCGGTGGCGGTGAACGCTATGCCTGTGGTGTTATTAAGTAATTAAGAGGTCAGCGTACCTTGCGGCGGCGCTTGCTCAAGTTGCGAAAGCGAGCAGTACAGACGCCAGACAATCGCCGCCAGCTCACGGGCAGCGGGTTGATGATGGTGGGCAAGGCTATCGCATATCCGCTGTAATTCTTCAAGTGTGGCCGCCAGTGATTTTTGCTGAACGCCACGCTCACTCATTACTCCCCGCAACAGCAAAATACAGTTATCCCGCACTCGCGATAACGGATCGGAACGCGACTCCCAGTCCCGCAATTGCCAGACAACATGTGAACAGTTCAGCAGCACCACGCCCCAGCGTAATAACCAACGGCGAGCCAGTGCATCCTGGCTGTTGCTCAACTGACTAACGTGGTGATAAGTAAGCGATTCAAATTCGCTTTCACTCAGGGTTGGATGGCGGCTTAGTTGGTCGACAAAATCCCGGCGCAGCGCGCGAATATGTCGGCGGCTTTTACGGGCATCCGATCCTGGTCGCAGAATGGCGAACGCTAACCACGCCAGCGCCACGCCAACAATTTTCGCCAGATTATCGTTAAGAAAGTCAGCAAAATCATACACCGGTGGATTAGTGACAGCGATGAACGAACCCATAAATACAATCAGTTGTCCCCACAGCGCGGCAAATTTGGGCATCTGTAATTTGAGAAGTTGCATCGTTGCCAGTAGCGGGAAGAGAAACAGCAAAAATTGCCACAGATCGCTAATCTGAACCATCAGACCAAACTTAACCACAAAGCTAAATAGCGAAAGTAATACCAGCGTGCGCATAAGTAGCGACAGTGACTTAAACGGTGCCGCGACGGCGGAGTAGAGTACGCAGCTAATTGCTGCCAGTGTTAATGCATTGGCACCGGCATCCCATTGCGAGGCAATACTCCATGCGCCAATTATCATCAACGTACAAAATGTGCGCAGTCCACTCCACATTGCTTCGGCGTTATCGGTATGACGTGCCAGGCCGGCTGTTCGTGGGAGTCTGGCTCGATCATCTGTACCGCTTTCCAGACGATGTAGTTCCTGACTACTTTGCAGATAAAGGCGGCAAAAATAGCGTAGTCGCTGCCAGAAGGCGACGTGCCGATAGTCGGCGGCGTTGGTTGGGCGCAGTGGGGCAATGATACGTGCGACGGTGTAAAAATCAGTTTGCGAACTGGCAAGCGCCGTCAGCAACTGTTCGAGAATTTCACGAGTGGCGGCGGGCGTTGATGACCAGTTGAGCAACATACGTCGCAGGCTGGAGATGACGCTGGTCATGCGTAATTGCTGGTGGAGTAGCGCATTCAGGCGTGCATTTTGCTGGCGGAAACGATAGTGACTCCAGAACGCCTGAATGCGCAGCAAATTCATGGTTAATATTTGACCAATGATTCCTTCATGTGCTGTGCGAATGGCATCGGTTGTTTCAGGCTGCCAGAGCAAGCTGGCATGTTCCAGTAAACGGGCATGCATGTTTTTTAACGCGGTTAAAAGCGCGGTGGCGTCGGAACTACTCGGTAGGATCATCATCATCATGCCGCCGCAAAGAATACCGACGATGACTTCGCAAACGCGCGCCTGAGCGATATCCCATAACTGGCTTGCTTCCGTGATATTGACCATCGGAAAGGCGATAATGGCCGCAGTGTAGCCCGCCAGTTGGAAGGCATACGCCACGTTATTCGTGAAGTGCGCGCAAGCCCAGGTACAAAAACCAAGCCACGCCGACATGCTCAATAGAAAAAACCACGGCTCGTTAAGCGTATGCCCGGCAAGAATCAGTGCCGCAATGGCTCCCAGCAAACTGCCAGCGATGCGTCCGAGGCTTTTGCTGATGACACCACCAACGGTGGGGAAGCTTACCACCGCAGCCGAGGTCATCGCCCAGTAGGGTTCATCGAGATTTAAATAATAGGCAACCGTCAGCGCCAGGCACATGGCAATGGTATTGCGTAACGCATAACGCCATTGCGCCAGCGTGGCCTTGAACCAGGGCAAATTGCGCAAGAACCATGGCGATGCGCTCATTATTGACCTACGGCGATGCTACAGGTGGTGCCCGACACCAGCGTGACATCGCTGGGGACTTTATCCAGAGCAAAGCGGACGGGAACGCGTTGGGCGAGACGTACCCAGGGGACGTTAGGTTTCACATCAGGAATCAGGCTGGAATCACTTTCAACGCTCTGATCATAAATCGCCCGACCGATACTGGAAACGTGACCCTGTAACGTTTTGTTGTCGCTATAGAGCGTAATTTGTGCTGGTGCACCGTCGTGGATATGGCGCAATTTGGTTTCTTCAAAATAACCAATGACGTAAAACGAATGGCTATCCACCAGGGCAAACAGGGGTTTTCCGGTGTCGGCGTAGTCGCCGATGCGGGTAGTGAGATTAGTTACCCATCCACTCACCGGAGCGCGAATTTCCGTTTGCGCCAGTTGCCATTGTGCCTGTTTAAGCGTCGCCTGTGCGGCATCAACACTGGCCTGCATCGCTTTAACATTGAGGTTAGCGGTATCCAGCTCTTCGGCAGAGATAAAGTTTTGTGAGAGATGACGGCGACGGTTAGCTTCGTTATTGGCTTTGGCGAGGTCAGATTGCGCTTTCGTTAACTGTGCCTGGGCGTTCAGTTCGGCTATCTGAAAGGGCGTTTTATCGATGGTGAGCAAAATATCACCAGCATTAACCAACTGGTTGTCTTTTATATTCATCGCAACAATACGTCCAGACACCTGTGGCGTGATAGAAACCTGTTCTGCACGTATTTTTCCATCGCGTGTCCACGGTGACTGCATGTAATAGTTCCATAGCCACCATCCGGCAAGAATCGCAACAACCGCTACAATAATTGTTGAGAAATACTTAATTGTTTTAATTGACATAGTTACCACGCAATCAGTATTGCCAGAGCAAGGCAAACGCAAATCGCAAACAGCGATAAATCCATTAACAAGGGATGCCAGATGTCACCGGCGTAGATCCAGCCGCGAAGCAGGCGGTGTATGACAAGCCAGAGGACAAATCCAAGCGCGAACGCTTTGAAAAACGGAGGAAAATAGACGGACGCACCGAACACCAGATCTTGTAAGGGCAATCCCGTTGCATTAAGCATAAACTTCACAAAATAGATTCCTCTACGACCGAATATATTGCGTTAGATTAATAAATATTCTTTAAGTGCGAAAAAGTTACGCGCAATTTCTGAAAAGCATGTCTGACGGTAAGCAAATGCAGCAATACATTTGTTTTAGCAATACAATTGCTGCACACTATTCTAAAAGCTGTATAATATCTTAGCAAGCTAATTATAAGGAGATGAAATTGGAATCGCCACTAGGTTCTGATCTGGCACGGTTGGTGCGCATATGGCGTGCTCTGATAGACCATCGCCTGAAACCGCTGGAGTTAACGCAAACCCATTGGGTAACGTTGCACAATATTCATCAGTTACCTCCAGACCAGTCGCAAATTCAACTGGCAAAAGCGATCGGCATTGAGCAGCCTTCACTGGTTCGTACGCTGGACCAACTGGAAGAAAAAGGGTTAATTTCGCGTCAAACTTGCGCCAGCGATCGTCGGGCTAAACGTATTAAACTGACGGAAAAAGCGGAGCCGCTGATTAGCGAAATGGAAGCGGTTATTAACAAAACCCGGGCGGAAATATTGCATGGAATTTCCGCAGAGGAAGTAGAACAGTTGATTAAACTCATTGCAAAACTTGAGCATAATATCACTGAGTTACAGGCCAAAGGGTGAAATGAAAGGGGCGTGTGGTCAGTGACCTGACCACACGTCAACTTGTTTAGCGCGGGGAAACCGTCACCTGGCTACCGTTGCTGGCCAGAATAACGCGTTGTCCCGGAGAGAAGTGGGTATTGCCCTGTTTCTGTACCACCATAATGGTGTTGCCATCATCTTTACGAATTTCCAACTCTACACCCTGAGTTTTGTTCATTGCGCTCTGCACGCCCTGACCAGCTACGCCACCTGCGATAGCGCCTGCCGCAGTTGCCAGAGAACGCCCTGTTCCGCCACCAACGGTATTCCCAAGGAAGCCACCGAGAACCGCACCGCCAATTGCGCCGATAACGTTGGAATCATCACCGCCCTGAATTTGTACCTGTCGTACATTAACGATTGTGCCATAGCTGACATTCTGCACTTGCTTCGCTTCAGAGGCGGTATAGACATCGCCAGAAAGGGTATCGTTATTAACACAACCGACAAGAGACAGACCTACCATTGATACAACCAGTACGCGCTTAATCATTGAAAAATCTCCTGATTACCATGAAACGCCTCACAAGCATCCCTCATGGCCAAAGTAAATGGCATTGGTATAACTATGATTACATGTTCCACTAAAACATGATGGAATCATAATTAGAATACGGTTAACCAAGTATAAACAAAACATTCATAGTAATTATTGATATGAATATAATGTTTTCCTGGTAATGGTAAAAATCGGCGCTCATGCATGGAATTCGTGAGAGGTTTGTGTTTGAGTGGAGCGCAAACGACAGGTTGAAAAAGGATGAACTATGAAATCAGGCCGCTTTATTGGCGTAATGTCAGGCACTAGTCTGGATGGTGTCGATGTTGTACTGGCGACTATCGATGAACACAGGGTGGCGCAGTTGGCAAGTTTGAGCTGGCCGATTCCCCCATCACTTAAACAAGCAGTACTGGATATTTGTCAGGGGCAGCAGCTTACGCTTTCTCAGTTCGGTCAACTGGATACTCAACTTGGTCGCTTGTTTGCCGATGCCGTTAACGCACTGCTCAAGCAAGAAAATTTGCAGCCAAAAGATATCGTCGCCATCGGGTGTCACGGACAGACTGTCTGGCACGAACCTACTGGTGTTGCACCGCATACTCTACAGATTGGTGATAACAATCAAATTGTGGCGCGCACTGGAATTACTGTCGTTGGTGATTTTCGCCGTCGCGATATTGCCTTAGGTGGGCAGGGGGCGCCGCTGGTGCCAGCGTTTCATCACGCATTACTGGCTCATCCGACGGAGCGGCGAATGGTTCTCAACATTGGTGGTATCGCCAATTTGTCGTTGTTGATTCCAGGGCAGCCGGTGGGGGGGTACGATACCGGGCCGGGTAACATGTTGATGGATGCGTGGATCTGGCGTCAGGCCGGTAAACCTTACGATAAAGATGCTGAGTGGGCGCGGGCGGGTAAAGTCATTTTGCCGCTGTTGCAGAATATGCTTAGTGATGCGTATTTTTCCCAATCCGCGCCAAAAAGCACCGGGCGCGAATACTTTAACTATGGCTGGCTGGAGCGCCATCTGCGTCAATTCCCGGGTGTTGATGCGCGCGATGTCCAGGCAACGCTGGCGGAACTTACCGCCGTGACCATTTCTGAACAGGTATTATTGAGTGGCGGCTGCGATCGTTTGATGGTCTGTGGTGGCGGAAGCCGTAATCCATTGGTGATGACGCGACTTGCTGCTTTGCTGCCAGGAACCGAAGTGACCACCACTGACGCCGTTGGCATTAGTGGTGATGACATGGAAGCATTGGCCTTCGCGTGGCTTGCCTGGCGGACGCTGGCGGGACTGCCAGGCAACCTGCCTTCGGTCACCGGCGCAAGCGAGGCGACGGTGCTGGGCGCAATTTTCCCTGCAAACCCGCGATATCAGAGTTAACTGAATTTTTCCTACTGCGTCTGCCGTTACACTTGGAAGTTGAGGAGAGCGTTTTGCTCTCCGGACCAGGAAAGTCTTCGGGATGTGTTTATGAAAAAACTGTTACTGATCTGTTTGCCGGTGCTTCTCACTGGCTGTGGCGCGTTTAATCAACTGGTTGAACGTATGCAAACTGATACGCTGGAATACCAGTGTGATGAAAAACCGTTGACGGTAAAACTGAATAATCCGCGTCAGGAAGTCAGTTTTGTCTACGACAATCAATTAATTCACCTTAAACAGGGCATTTCAGCCTCTGGCGCACGTTATACCGATGGCATTTATGTTTTCTGGTCAAAAGGTGATGAGGCAACGGTCTATAAGCGTGACCGCATCGTCTTGAATAACTGTCAGTTACAAAATCCGCAGCGTTGAGATTTTTCCAGGGGCGGCGCACAATAGCGTCACCCACTGACAATCCGTAAAGAAAACCATGTCTGATAACGACGAATTGCAGCAAATCGCGCATCTGCGCCGTGAATACACCAAAGGCGGTTTACGCCGCCGCGATCTTCCCGCCGATCCTTTAACCCTTTTTGAACGCTGGCTCTCCCAGGCCTGTGAAGCCAAACTGGTTGACCCCACTGCGATGGTCGTCGCAACCGTTGATGAACATGGTCAGCCTTATCAGCGCATCGTGTTACTCAAACATTACGACGAAAAAGGGATGGTGTTTTACACCAATCTCGGCAGTCGCAAAGCGCATCAAATCGAAAATAACCCGCGCGTTAGCCTGCTTTTCCCGTGGCATACTCTTGAACGCCAGGTGATGGTGACCGGTAAAGCGGAGCGTCTTTCGACTCTCGAAGTGATGAAATATTTTCATAGTCGTCCGCGCGATAGCCAGATTGGCGCGTGGGTATCTAAGCAGTCCAGCCGTATTTCCGCGCGAGGGATCCTTGAGAGCAAATTCCTTGAGCTGAAGCAGAAGTTTCAGCAGGGCGACGTCCCGTTACCGAGTTTCTGGGGCGGTTTCCGCGTAAGTCTTGAGCAGGTTGAGTTCTGGCAGGGCGGTGAGCATCGTCTGCATGACCGCTTTTTGTACCAGCGTGAAAATGAGGCGTGGAAAATCGATCGTCTCGCACCCTGAAAAGATGCAAAAATCTTGCTTTAATCGCTGGCACTCCTGATTCCGGCACTTTATTCTATGTCTCTTTCGCATCTGGCGAAAAGTCGTGTACCGGCAAAGGTGCAGTCGTTATATACATGGAGATTTTGATGGCAAGCAGTAACTTGATTAAACAATTGCAAGAGCGGGGGCTGGTGGCCCAGGTGACGGACGAAGAAGCGTTAGCAGAGCGACTGGCGCAAGGCCCGATCGCGCTCTATTGCGGCTTCGATCCTACCGCTGACAGCTTGCATTTGGGGCATCTTGTTCCATTGTTATGCCTGAAACGCTTCCAGCAGGCGGGCCACAAGCCGGTTGCGCTGGTAGGCGGCGCGACAGGTCTGATTGGCGACCCAAGCTTCAAAGCTGCCGAGCGTAAGCTGAACACCGAAGAAACTGTTCAGGAGTGGGTGGACAAAATCCGCAAGCAGGTTGCCCCGTTCCTCGATTTCGACTGTGGAGAAAATTCTGCTATCGCCGCGAACAACTATGACTGGTTCGGCAATATGAATGTGCTAACCTTCCTGCGCGATATCGGTAAGCACTTCTCCGTTAACCAGATGATCAACAAAGAAGCGGTTAAGCAGCGTCTCAACCGTGAAGATCAGGGTATTTCGTTCACCGAGTTTTCTTACAACCTGTTGCAGGGCTATGACTTTGCCTGTCTGAATAAACAGTATGGTGTTACGTTGCAGATTGGCGGTTCTGACCAGTGGGGTAACATCACCTCTGGTATCGATCTGACCCGTCGCCTGCATCAGAATCAGGTGTTTGGCCTGACCGTTCCGCTGATCACCAAGGCTGACGGCACCAAATTTGGTAAAACTGAAGGCGGCGCAGTATGGCTGGATCCGAAGAAGACCAGTCCGTACAAGTTCTACCAGTTCTGGATCAATACCGCTGATGCCGACGTTTACCGCTTCCTGAAGTTCTTCACCTTCATGAGCATTGAAGAGATCAATGCCCTCGAAGAAGAAGATAAAAACAGCGGTAAAGCACCGCGCGCCCAGTATGTGCTGGCGGAGCAGGTGACGCGTCTGGTTCACGGTGAAGAAGGTTTGCAAGCCGCGAAACGTATTACCGAATGTCTGTTCAGCGGTTCCTTGAGTGCGCTTAGCGAAGCGGACTTTGAACAGCTGGCGCAGGACGGCGTACCGATGGTTGAGATGGAAAAAGGCGCTGATCTGATGCAGGCGCTGGTCGATTCTGAACTGCAACCATCCCGTGGTCAGGCGCGTAAAACTATCGCATCCAATGCCATCACCATTAACGGTGAAAAACAGTCCGATCCTGAATACTTCTTTAAAGAAGAAGATCGCCTGTTTGGTCGTTATACCTTACTGCGTCGCGGCAAAAAGAATTACTGTCTGATTTGCTGGAAATAATGCACTAAGTGGAAAGGGGGAGTGAGAAATCACTCCCCTGATTTTTATACAGGGAACACAATGAAAAATATTCTCGCTATCCAGTCTCACGTTGTTTATGGTCATGCGGGTAACAGTGCGGCAGAGTTTCCGATGCGCCGCCTGGGCGCGAATGTCTGGCCGCTGAATACCGTTCAATTTTCTAATCACACTCAATACGGCAAATGGACTGGCTGTGTGATGCCGCCCAGCCATTTAACCGAAATTGTTCAGGGCATTGCCGCCATTGATAAATTACACACCTGTGATGCCGTACTCAGTGGTTATCTGGGATCGGCGGAGCAGGGCGAACATATCCTCGGTATTGTCCGTCAGGTAAAAGCGGCGAATCCACAAGCGAAATATTTTTGCGATCCAGTAATGGGGCACCCGGAAAAAGGTTGTATCGTTGCGCCGGGCGTGGCGGAGTTTCATGTCTGTCACGGTATGCCAGCCAGCGATATCATCGCGCCGAATCTGGTCGAGCTGGAAATTCTTTGTGAACATCCAGTACATAACGTCGAAGAGGCCGTTAAAGCTGCGCGTGAGCTTATTACGCAAGGGCCACAAATCGTGTTGGTTAAACACCTGGCGCGTGCGGGCTACAGCACAGATCGTTTTGAAATGCTGCTGGTTACTGCCGATGAAGCCTGGCATATCAGCCGTCCGCTGGTCGATTTCGGTACGCGCCAACCGGTAGGCGTTGGTGATGTGACGAGCGGTTTACTGCTGGTGAAATTGTTGCAGGGGGCAACGCTGCAAGAGGCACTGGAACACGTGACGGCTGCAGTATACGAAATTATGGTGACCACCAAAGCAATGCAGGAATATGAGCTGCAGGTGGTTGCCGCGCAAGATCGTATAGCCAAACCGGAACACTATTTCAGCGCAACGAAGCTCTGAAATACCTCGGCCCACAGCTTCCTGTGGGCCGATGACGATTACTGCAATCCTTCCGCCGTTAACGCAGCTTTCACCGCAGGTCTTTCAGCCATACGTTGCATAAAGGCTGCAATGTGCTCTAAACCCTCCAGATTCAGTTTCACCGCATATGCCCAGCGCAGAACCGTAAACAGATAGGCATCAGCGATGGTGAAACGTTGCCCGCAGATCCAGTGCTCATTTTCCAGGGCGTCGTTAACATAACGCAACTTTTTCTCCAGTTGTACACGGGCAGCCTGTTTATACTCTTCCGGGGTATCCGGGCGGAACAGTGGTGTGAACCCTTTATGCAATTCAGTGGCGATATAGTTCAGCCATTCGATGGTTTTATAGCGAGAAATACTGTTTACCGATGCCAGCAACTGGCGGTCGGGAACACTGTCGGCAAGATACTGCATAATTGCTACGCCTTCCGTCAGCAAAGTACCATCGTCCAGCAGCAACGCAGGAACCTGTCCCTTAGGGTTAATGGCAAAGTAATCATCACCGTTCTCGAGACGTTTTTTCATCAAATCCACACTGACGAGCGTAAAGTCCTTTCCACTCTCACGCAGGGTGATATGGGAAGCAAGAGAGCAGGCGCCCGGTTTGTAGAACAGTTTCATCGGTAACTCCTTTTGGCTGTGGTTTAAAGTATGGTAGTGCGTTGCTGAACAAAAAAAAACCGCTAACGAAAAGTTAGCGGCTTGTAAAAGAGTTTCCCTGAAATTTACGCTACGGCAGCTTTCGCCGCTTTGTCTGCAGCATCGTCCTGGGTCATGCGATGCAGTTTCGGCGCGGTCAGCAGCATCAGCACAGCAATAACGGCAGTGGTGACCCCAATCTGCAAGAACACGCGACCATACACTTCCAGCGACATCAGCGGATCGGTTACGTTATCCGGAACAGCCATCATACCCGCAACATAACCACCAATCAGGTTTGCACCGGCAGTGGTCAGGAACCAGCTACCCATAATGAACCCCATCAGACGCTGCGGAACGAGCTGTGCAACCATCGCCAGACCCAGACCAGAGATCATCAGTTCACCGATACTCTGCAGGCCGTAGCTAGCTACCAGCCAGCTTACAGAAACGATACCTGCGTCAGACGCGAATTTCGCACCCAGCGGCAGGATCAGGAACGCACCAGAGCACATCACCATACCGATTGCAAACTTGGTCGGCATCGGCAGGGTATCGCCCATCTTGTTATAGATAGCGGCCAGAATCGGGCTACCAATGATGATCCAGAACGGGTTCAGCGCCTGATACTGCTCTGGCTCAACGGCCAGACCCAGAATAGTGTGTTCAACGTTACGAATCGCAAAGAAGTTCAGAGACGTCGGCATCTGGCTGTACAGCACGAAGAAGATGATTGCTTCAAGCATCAGGATGAAGGCAACGATCATTTTACGACGCGCAGCACCTTTCATGGCAAACGCTTCTTTACCGAAGATAACCACGATACCCAGAGCAACAACGCCCAGCGCCATACGTGCAACTTCCTGGTTGTGCAGCAGCCAGGTTGCAACTGCGATCAGGGCCACAACACCAATAATGGTCAGCAGCAGGTTACGGTAGTTGACTGGTTCAAAGTCAGGTTTTGAGCCGTACTGCTTAACCCAGCGTTGGCAGAAGGCGAAGTTAACGATAGTGATTAACAGACCTACTACGCTAAGGGCGAACGCGACGCTCCAGCCATATTTGGCAGCCAGCCATGGGGTTGCAATCATAGAGAAGAAAGAACCGATGTTGACGGACATGTAGTACATGGTAAATGCACCGTCCAGACGCGGGTCGTTTTTCTCATAGCAAGTAGAGAGCAGCGAAGACGGGTTGGCTTTAAACAGGCCGTTACCTACGGCAATGGCCGCCATACCCATATAGACGATACCGGCGTCGTGACCAGACCATGCAACCAGCGCATAACCAATGGCCAGTACAATAGCACCAAGCATAATAACGCGTTTAGTACCCAGTACCTTGTCACCTAACCAGCCGCCGATAGCGACCAGACCATAAACCAGGGCGCTAAAGGAAGAGAAAAGGGTGATTGAATCCGCTTCAGACATACCCAGTTGTTTAACCAGGTAGACAGCCATAATTCCTTGTAGGCCGTAATAACCAAAACGTTCCCATAACTCAATCGAGAAGATGAGATAGAACGCCTTCGGTTGTTTGAAAGCGTTCAAACTAACGCTTTCTGTTGGTTTTTGGTTTGCAGTGGACACTTTTACCTCTTTTTTTACATCCCATATTAACGGGGGTGCTTTCTCGCGTGATGTCTAAAAAACATACGCGCAATTGTTATAGTGGGAGGGGAAACGGCAGGTAATGTTCACTATCTTGCACTTTCAGACAAGTCTTTTGTAATAATCTGTTACATATAACTGGCGTGGGGAATTCATCGGCTCCGCGAAATGTTATCCAGCGTTAAATTTTTCAAAAAACGTAACGGCAGATTTTTTCACTACTGAGATAGGGTAATAATTCCAGTTTGGCGATATGTTCTGCTATAAGGTGTTTTGTGTAGTGGGATAGTCCATTATCTGAAAAATAGCCAGTGTAATGTTTTGTAGGTTTCAGGACGGATTGAATCAATGCTTTGTCAAATTTAACTTTTAAAATGCATTGTTTTTACATTTCAGCATCAGTGTGATCTTGATCACGAATGGATAGAAAATTTCGCTATTAAAAAAACAATTAACCTGCATTTTTGGTTATTCACAAACGGATTGCCTGATGATGCCGCAGCGAGGCGGCATCATTAACGTTAGAAGGATGTTTTTGAAGAAGATAAGGAAAGGTAATGGATGGGTAGACGACGCTACCCATTTGTGTCAGATGTCAACTTTCTCTTTGTATTCACAAAGATCTTCAATAATGCAGGAGCCACAGCGGGGCTTGCGGGCGATGCAGGTATAACGTCCGTGAAGAATTAACCAGTGGTGGCAATCGACTTTAAATTCTGCTGGCACCACTTTCAGCAATTTTTCCTCGACCTGCTCGACATTTTTTCCTGGCGCAAATTGGGTACGGTTGCAGACTCGGAAAATGTGGGTATCTACAGCGATGGTCGGCCAGCCGAAAGCGGTATTCAACACCACATTAGCTGTTTTACGTCCTACGCCTGGCAAAGCTTCAAGCGCCGCGCGATCTTCCGGAACTTCGCCTTTATGCTGTTCCAGTAAGATACGGCAGGTCTTTATGATATTTTCCGCTTTGCTGTTATAAAGCCCAATAGTTTTGATATAGGTTTTCACCCCTTCGACGCCCAGTTCGAGCATTGCTGCAGGTGTATTAGCCACCGGGTAGAGCTTCGCCGTCGCCTTATTAACGCTGACATCGGTGGCCTGAGCGGAAAGCAGTACGGCGATCAGCAATTCAAAAGGCGAACTGAAATTAAGCTCGGTTGTGGGGTGAGGATTGTTCTCACGCAGGCGTGTGAGGATCTCCAGGCGTTTTGCTTTGTTCATCAGACATTCCCTGTTTCACCGTTCGGCAAGTCGCGTTCGGCGACGGCTTCAGCGCGGCGCTTTTTCATTTTTTCATCAATCAGATATTTCACTGCCAGCATCAGTCCCAGACCAATAAATGCGCCTGGTGGTAACATTGCCAGCAGGAAAGGGGAATCAGTGTGGAAGATCTCCACCCGCAATACTTTTGCCCAGTTACCCAACAGCGCATCAGCACCGTCAAACAACGTTCCATTGCCGATGATTTCGCGCAGTGAACCCAGCACGAACATTGCGCAGGTTGCGCCCATGCCTATCGAAAAACCATCAAGAGCCGAAAGCGCCGGACCTTTTTTGGCGGCGAAGGCTTCAGCGCGACCCACAACGATACAGTTAGTGACAATCAGCGGAATAAAAATCCCTAACGATTGATACAGGCCGAAGGCGTAGGCGTTGATCAGCATCTGTACGGCGCTGACAACCGAGGCGATGATCATCACGTAGATCGGGATACGGATCTCAGCTGGCGTCCAGTGACGCAGCATCGAGATAGTCAGGTTGGTAAGCGTCAGCACCAGCGTCGTCGCAAGCCCTAAACCCAGTGCGTTGGTGGCAGTGGACGTGACCGCCAGCAGCGGGCAGAGGCCAAGCAACTGAACCAGTGCGGAGTTGTTCTTCCATAACCCCTGAACAATAACGTCTTTAATTTCGCTCACGGTTTATTCTCCACAGGCAGGAAGTTGAGAAAGTTGTGCCGGTAACGTCTGAGCGTACAATCCGGCGCGTTTTACCGCATTCACCACCGCGCGAGGCGTAATCGTCGCGCCAGTAAACTGGTCGAAATCACCACCATCTTTCTTCACCGCCCAGTGTGCGTCGTCAGCACCGCTGATTTTTTTACCTGCAAAATGGGTGATCCAGTCTGAAAGGCGCAGTTCGATTTTATCGCCAAGCCCTGGCGTTTCGTGATGTTCTGTCACGCGCGTGCCAAGTACCGTGCCGTTAAAATCGGCTCCCACCAGTAGCTGAATCGCACCGGAATAGCCATCCGGCGCGGTCGCCTCCAGAACGGCGGCTACCGGCTTGTCATCCTGTTTAGCGATGTAAACCCGATGCTCACCTTTACCTAACTCTGGTGCCGTCACCAGGTAGCAACTCTGCGCCAGCGCATTGTTATAGCGTTCGGCTGGCAGCACCTGATCAAATAACGCCTTTTGTTGCAGGCTGGCCTGTTCAGCAATCGTCGTTTTGGTCATCTGGTTGATGGCCGCCGTTAAACCTGTTGAACCCGCAGCAAACAGCGCCAGTGTAATACCGTGTTTTCGGATAGTTTTCAGCATGGTTTATCCTTTGCGATGGCCGTAGACGCGCGGACGCGTGTAGTAATCGATCAGAGGAACCGTGATGTTCGCCAGCAAGACAGCAAAAGCCACGCCGTCAGGATAGCCGCCGAAACTGCGGATCAACCAGACTAATAAGCCCGCCAGCGCACCGAAAATCAGACGACCACGATTGGTCGTAGAAGCGGTCACCGGATCGGTCAGAATAAAGAATGCGCCGAGCATGGTCGCGCCAGAAAGCAGATGAATTTGCGGTGATGCCAGTGTTTCTGGTGAAAACAACCAGCCCAACGTTGCGCATAACGCCAGCGTTACTAAGAAGCTGACCGGAATATGCCAGCGAATCGCTTTTTGCCATAGCAACCACACGCCGCCAACCAGCCAGGCGAGGTTTACCCATTGCCAGCCAGCACCCGCCAGAATACCGCTGTAGATCGGATACTGCATAATCTGCTCAACCGAATGACCGGCGCGGACAGAAGTTTTGAACGTATCCAGTGGCGTTGCCTGGCTAATGCCATCAATACCTAAGCGTAGCGTGTTCATATCACCGCCGCTGGCAGTATGACCGCTGAAGATAACCTGTATGGCGTCGATGAAGCCAGGAATGTTGACCGCAATTTCATGCGGTGGCAGCCAGCTGGTCATCTGCACCGGGAAGGAGATCAGTAAGACCACATAGCCAATCATCGCCGGGTTAAACGGGTTTTGCCCCAGACCGCCGTATAACTGTTTAGCGATGATCACCGCAAACACCGTACCCAGCACGACCATCCACCACGGTGCGAGGGGCGGAATACTTACGGCGAGTAACAGCCCTGTTAAAAGCGCCGAATTATCTTTCAAGGTTGTGGAAACAGGCTGTTTGCGCAGTTTCAGCACAAGAGCTTCGGCTAACAGTGCACTGACCGACGCCAGGAGGATCTGAACGAGAGTACCCCAGCCAAAAAACCAAAGTTGCGCAGCGATTCCGGGCACGGCTGCGATCAGTACCAGCAACATAATGCGCGATGTCTGGCGCTGGTTATGGGTATAAGGGGAGCTAGCTATTCTGAATACCATTTAGTCCTCGTTTACAACCTTTTGCTGGGCGGCTTTTTTGGCCTGAACGCGGGCTATAGCCGCAGCAACTGCCGCTTTGCGCGGGTCAACCTGTTCTTCTGGTTCTGCGTTTGCCTGCTGCTGTTCCAGTTTGCGTGCTTTGGCGCGGGCGATAGCAGCTTCAACAGCGGCTTTGCGCGGGTCAACCTGTTCTTCTGGTTCTGCGTTTGCCTGCTGCTGTTCCAGTTTGCGTGCTTTGGCGCGGGCGATAGCAGCTTCAACAGCGGCTTTGCGTGGGTCAACCTGTTCTTCTGGTTCTGCGTTTGCCTGCTGCTGTTCCAGTTTGCGTGCTTTGGCGCGGGCGATAGCTGCTTCAACGGCGGCCTTGCGCGGATCGACCTGTTCTTCTGGTTCTGCGTTTGCCTGCTGCTGTTCCAGTTTGCGTGCTTTGGCGCGGGCGATAGCAGCTTCGACGGCGGCTTTGCGCGGGTCAACCTGTTCTTCTGGTTCTGCGTTAGCCTGCTGCTGCTCCAGCTTGCGTGCTTTGGCGCGGGCGATAGCGGCTTCGACGGCGGCCTTGCGCGGGTCAACCTGTTCCTGCGGCGACTCGTTAGCAGGTTGTTGTTCCAGCTTGCGTGCTTTCGCTCGAGCAATTGCGGCCTCTACTGCCGCTTTACGTGGATCAGCAACGCTTGCGGTGTCGTTAGTTTGCTGCAATTCTGCCTGTTTTGCTCTGGCTTGTGCTTTACGGGCTTCCCGTGCCGCAATAATCGCGCTGTTATCCGGGCGTTCGCCCGCTTTAATCACAATCGGTTGCGTGGCCTGAGCTTGTTTTTCTTTCACACGTGCCAGTGCGGCAGCAATCGCATCTTTGTCTTTGGCTGCCGGTTGAACTGCTGCGCTCTTATGTCGTTCAAGACGCGCAGCTTTTTCGCGTTCCAGACGTGCCTGACGAGCTTCAAAACGCGCTTTAGCTTCTGCGGCGCGTTTCTCTTCCTGACGAATGGCGGCAATCTCGGCTTTTTCCTGACGGAAATATTGCACCAGGGGAATATTACTCGGGCAAACCCACGCGCAGGCACCGCATTCAATGCAGTCGGCAATGTTATGCGTGGTGGCTTTGTCGTGCTGTTGACCTTTGCTGAACCAGTACAACTGCTGCGGCAAAAGATCCGCAGGGCAGGCATCGGCACAGGCGCTACAGCGGATGCAGCTTTGTTCTTCCTGTGGTTCGCCCAGTTCACTGGCGGACGGAGCTAATAGGCAGTTGGTGATTTTGACTACCGGTACATCCAGCCACGGTAAGGTAAAGCCCATCAGCGGGCCGCCCATAATCACCATTTGATCGGCAGAAGGGCAGAATCCGGCATCGTTCAATAAATGACGCACCGGCGTACCCAGACGCGCCCAGACGTTGCCCGGACGTGCAATCGCTTCGCCGGTCAGCGTCACCACGCGCTCGGTAATCGGTTCACCATCGATTACTGCGCGTTTTACTGCGTAAGCCGTACCAACGTTTTGCATTAACACGCCGATATCCGACGAGCGACCGCCGTGCGGCACTTGTTTCCCAGTCAGGATGTACGTTAACTGTTTGGCACCGCCGGAAGGATATTTGGTTGGAATCACCCGCAGAGAAATATCGTGAGAATCCGCCAGCACCGCGCGAAGCATGGAGATCGCCTGAGGTTTGTTATCTTCAATACCGATAAGGATTTCGCGCGGCTGTAGGATATGCGCAAGAATGCGAATGCCTTCTACGACCTGAGCAGCGCAATCCTGCATCAGACGGTCATCAGCGGTAATATACGGTTCGCACTCGGCTGCGTTAATAATCAAGGTTTCGATTTTATCGCCGCCGCCCTGCAATTTAACGCCTGTCGGGAAGCCCGCACCACCCAGCCCGGCGACGCCAAACTGATGAATGCGTTCAATTAATTCTTCCCGGCTGCGTGAGCGGTAATCAGCCCAGCCGTCACGTGGGAACCAGCAATCTTCACCATCGGCATCAATAATCACGCTTAATTCAGCTAAGGCTGAAGGATGAGCCGTCGAGTGGGGTGCAATAGCCGTAACCGTGCCAGACGTTGGCGCGTGAACCGGCAGCATTTTGCCGCGACCACGGGTAAGCGGCTGACCGCGCAATACTTTATCGCCGACGTTAACACACAGCTCACCTTCGGCACCAATATGCTGTTTCAGTGGCATGACAAAACGCTGCGCCAATGGAACCTGGCGCAGGGGAGTACCGTTGGACTGAGTTTTCATCTCCGGTGGATGGATGCCGCCGTTGAAATCCCAGATTTTATTTTTTTTGAATGCAGAGAATAACTTAAGCATGGTGTTCCACGGGAATAATGCGCACGGGAATGGTGTTCAGATCCCATTTCCAGGAGTCAGGCGTTTCTGCGACCGGTTGCAACGAGATGCAGTGCGTCGGGCACGGGTCAACGCATAAATTGCAGCCCGTACAGAGATCACTCATTACCGTATGCATGGCACGGGTAGCGCCAACGATGGCGTCTACCGGACACGCCTGAATGCACTTGGTGCAGCCAATACAGTTATTTTCATCAATAACCGCCACCATCCGCGCAGGCGTCAACTCTTGCGCATCGCCATCCAGCGGCTGCGGCTCGACATTAAGCAGTTCGGCAATTTTTAGCATTACAGCTTCGCCGCCAGGGGCGCAGCGGTTGATTTTTTCACCGTTACAGCTGATGGCTTCCGCATACGGGCGACAGCCAGGATAACCGCACTGCCCACACTGGCTCTGCGGTAAGATTTCGTCAATTTTCTCAACGACCGGATCGTCTTCCACCGCAAAACGGCGGGAGGCATAACCCAGAATGGCGCCAAACGCCAGACCCAGCAGGCTCACGGCGGCAACGGCAATCCAGATAGCATTCATTACAACTTCACCAAACCACTAAAGCCCATAAAGGCCAGAGACATAAGACCTGCGGTAATGAGAGCAATGGCATTACCGCGAAAAGGTGCCGGGACATCAGCCACAGCAAGGCGTTCGCGAATGGCGGCGAAAAGCACCATTACCAGCGAGAAGCCGACAGCAGCAGAAAAACCGTACAGTGCCGACTGCAAGAAATTGTGTCCGAGATTGATATTCAGCAATGCCACGCCGAGCACCGCACAGTTGGTGGTGATAAGCGGGAGAAAAATCCCCAGCAGTCGGTAAAGCACCGGGCTGGTTTTACGTACCACCATCTCGGTGAACTGCACGACCACGGCAATCACCAGAATAAAGGCCAGGGTGCGCAGGTAAATCAGATCGAGTGGGATCAAAATCCACGTGTCGATAAGCCAGGCGCAAATAGACGCCAGCGTCATCACAAATGTTGTTGCCAGCCCCATGCCCATTGCGGTTTCCAGCTTTTTGGAAACGCCCATAAACGGGCAAAGCCCCAGAAACTTGACCAGTACAAAGTTATTGACCAGTACAGTTCCGACAAACAGTAACAGGTAGTCAGTCATTTTTCGGCCTGAAATAAAAAAGCCGCCTATTATCCGTTAATCCAGAGCAGGCGACAACAGGTTAACTGTAAGGTTATTACGGATTCACAAACGTCGCTTTCACCCGCGACGAGCGTTTGAAATAGGGGACGATCAATGCGGTTGCCAGCAAAGTAAACAGCAACTGGCGAACGGCGACACCATCTTCAACTGGCGAAAACGCGAAGGCTTTAACCGCCAGTAATACGGAAATCAGTAACCAGATAATATAGTGTTTAGGAACACAACGCCGACGTTTAAAGAATGCGATAGTTAACCACAAGGTGTAATACCACATGGCAATGGCGGTAATAAACGAAACGCCCCATAAGATTTGCGTCGTTAGTGTTTGTTCCCCGAGCGTTTTAAATGTTTGAGGAGAGGATAACGCTGCACAGTACAGCAACAACGCCAGCGTCGTACTCAATAGGGCGACTAACAGCCAGGCTAACGGGCCAAGCAACCAGCCTCCAATACGTTGTGGCGTTGTGGTGGTCATACGTTCTCCAGAATAGCGACAGCAAACAGGCAAATCTAATTTTAGGGGCGTTATTATAAGGCTTTTATAACCGATCGCTACTTTCTTTATTGAACATAGTGCCAGACGGACTTTGGAACCTGGCCAAGGTCAAACAATCGACCGCCAGAGACCAGTTCAGCACGGCGGTGATCGGCTGCGCGATACATATTGATAATATCCTGATCGTCCGTCAGGGTGTAATTAAGGTGGTCGTAGAGTTTTTCCAGACTTTCGAGAGAATTGATTTTACGAAACTTTAATAAGTATTCCTGAGCAGTCATAAAAGATCCATAAAATAACTAATACCAAAGTGGTAGGCATTATATGTTATGATAAAATTTCACCAGCGGTGAACGCTTTTGCAATAACAATAATAAGAATGTGCTGATGGCAAATATTCAGGGATGAAATACTGCTAATAAAAGAGTAACGCGCTTTACTATTCCTGACAATCGTCAACTCCATCGAGCAAGATAATAAATTCCTGGTTTAAATACCTGTCAAGTTAAAACATGCACCCGGATGGCTGCATGTTGCCTTGCAAACGCAGAGATTACTTGTGTTGCACCTGGGTACTCTGTTCTGGCGGCTGGTAGTTGTCAATGTGACTCGCCACGCCAAGAAGAATGACTGAAACAACAAGAACGATCCAACCTGTTAATTCAATAAGACGATTCATTACTGCCCACATCTATGTTGATTGATCCATTAACTAAGGCCGTAAATGTTACTTAGCAATAATTGCTCCAGCAAGATTTTTACCGATGTTTTTGCGATATTTATCTTTTTCCTTCGGAAAATTAGCTATTTTTTTGACTTAAGTTAAATAACATCCCTTATTGCAAGCAGGTTATTAAACTGTTGAGAGAGGGTAAAGGATAGTGTCAAATAGCAATCATACTTCAATGAGAGGCAATGACATGAGCGACAACATCCGTGTTGGGTTGATTGGGTACGGTTATGCGAGTAAAACCTTCCATGCGCCCCTGATTGCGGGCACGCCCGGGCTGGAGCTGGCAGTTATCTCCAGCAGTGACGAAACAAAAGTAAAGGCCGACTGGCCAACGGTTACGGTTGTCTCTGAACCGAAGCATCTCTTTAATGATCCCAATATTGATCTGATTGTCATTCCTACGCCCAACGATACTCATTTTCCGTTAGCGAAAGCGGCGCTGGAAGCGGGTAAACACGTAGTCGTTGATAAGCCCTTTACCGTGACACTGTCACAAGCGCGGGAGCTGGATGCGCTGGCAAAAAGCCTTGGACGCGTGTTGTCCGTGTTTCATAACCGTCGCTGGGACAGCGATTTTCTGACGCTGAAAGGATTACTTGCGGAAGGTGTGCTGGGTGAGGTTGCTTACTTTGAGTCACATTTTGATCGTTTCCGTCCGCAGGTACGCGATCGCTGGCGTGAACAGGGCGGTCCTGGCAGCGGTATCTGGTACGATCTGGCACCGCATCTGCTCGATCAGGCCATTACGTTGTTTGGCTTACCTGTCAGCATGACCGTGGATTTAGCACAGTTACGCCCAGGAGCGCAGTCGACCGATTATTTCCACGCCATTTTGTCCTATCCACAGCGGCGGGTTATTTTACACGGCACTATGCTGGCGGCGGCAGAGTCGGCGCGTTATATCGTTCATGGCTCTCGCGGCAGCTATATTAAATATGGCCTCGATCCACAGGAAGAACGCTTGAAAAATGGCGAGCGTCTGCCACAAGAGGATTGGGGCTACGATATGCGTGACGGCGTACTTACCCGCGTTGAAGGTGAAGAACGTGTCGAAGAAACACTGCTCACGGTGCCGGGAAATTATCCGGCTTACTATGCTGCTATTCGTGATGCGTTGAATGGCGATGGAGAAAATCCGGTTCCGGCAAGTCAGGCAATCCAGGTGATGGAGCTGATTGAGCTGGGCATTGAATCCGCCAAACATCGCGCGACGCTGTGTCTGGCGTAAATAATGTAGACATTCTTGATGAGTTTAATGCCTGATACGACGCTTACGTGTCTTATCAGGCATGTTCTTATTTCGCTGCTACTTTTTCTTTCAGTGCGCGTTTTTCCTCTGCGCTGAGGAAAGCCATTTCCAGACCATTAATCTGCGCCTGGCGGATTTGCTCGCGGGATAACCCAGCAGCTGGCGCGGCAACGGTATATTCGTGAATGATATCCACACCCTGTACGCCTGGATCGTCAGTGTTAATGCTGGCACAAATACCATGCTCAAGGAACGTTTTCAGCGGATGTGCCGCCAGAGACGCTACGGTGCTGGTCTGAACATTTGAGGTCAGACAAGATTCAATACCAATTTGCTGTTCAGCGAGGAAATCCATCAGCGCCCGATCTTCAATGGCTTTTACGCCATGTCCAATACGCTGCGCCCCCAGTTCACGAATAGCCTGCCAGATGCTTTCTGGCCCGGCGGCTTCGCCTGCATGGACAGTAATATGCCAGCCTGCATCACGCGCGCGATTGAAGTGAGAAAGGAACAGACTCCCCGGGAAACCAAGCTCATCACCGGCTAAATCCAGTGCGGTAATCTGATCGCGGTGAGCCAAAAATGCTTCCAGCTCTTGCTGACAGGCGGCTTCGCCAAAGGTTCGGCTCATAATACCGATAAGTTTCGCCTGCACGCCAAAGGTGCGGCAGCCTTCACGTACGCCATCAATGACTGCTTCGACGACGCCAGCGACAGGCAGCTGATGCGCCATCGCCATGTAACCCGGCGAAAAACGCAGTTCAACATAGTGCAGGCCATTACGGGCGGCATCTTCTATATTTTCAAACGCCACGCGACGGCAGGCGTCGAGCGTGGCAAGAACTTTAACGCCCCAGTCAAGTTTGGTCAGAAAGCTAACCAGATCGGGTTCGTTGGCGATGACCTGAACGTGAGGGATCAACGTTTCCAGGGACTGTGCAGGAAGCGAGATATTATACTGGCGGCCAAGTTCAAGAATGGTCTGGGGACGAATGTTGCCATCAAGGTGGCGATGGATATCGGTTAATGGCAGGGTTGTATCAATCATGGTCGCACTCTTTTTCTGTATATAAAAGTGCGCACCATTATAAAAACAAAACCGGGTGAAAATCTACGATTGCGCAACGATTATTTACGTTGCGCAATCGTAATCAACGTACAGTTCGGATGGCGTTAATCAAACCGGCAACACCTTTTTCCAGTTTTGAACGCGGGCATCCTGCATTGAGACGAACAAAGCCACGACCCTCTTCACCGTAGGTATATCCCGGCATGATCGCTACTTTTTCTTGCTTAATCAGGGCTTTTTGCAATGCGTTGTCGTCTATATTTAACGGACGTAGATCAATCCAGGCAAGATAAGTGGATTGTGGGATCTGCCAGTTGAGTTCCGGGAACGCTGCATTCATCGTATTTGCGATATATGTCAGATTGTCTTTCAGATAGACACGTAAGGCATCCAGCCACGGCGCGCCTTGTTGATAGGCGGCAATATGGGTGGTAAGCGCCAGTACGGCTGGTGAGGACAATCCATCACGACCTTTCAGTGCCGATAAATACGCCTCGCGACTATCGCTATTTTCAATGATGCCGTAGGCTCCGGTCAGAGCGGGTATGTTGAAGCTTTTTGAGCCTGAGGTCAGCAGCGCCCAGTTTCCGCGCGCCACGTTACTCCAGGGAATATGCGGTTGCTCGCCCCATACCATATCCATATGGATTTCATCGGAGATAACGCGCACATCATGCCGCTCGCACAGGTCTGCCATTATCTCCAGTTCGTCACAACTCCAGACCTTACCGGTGGGGTTCTGCGGGCTACACAGGAGCATAATTTTACACTCCGGTTTTGCCAACACCGCTTCCAGTTTGGTCATATCGCAAAACCAGCCGTCTGCCCGTTTCTCTAAAGCAACGGGCATCACGGTGCGCTGATTACCTTCGATGGCTTTGTAAAATGCGTCGTAAGCTGGGGTATGGATCACTACACCTTCACCGACAGCAGACCACTGGCGAATCAATTCCGACACCATATAGATAACAGAAGGACCATAAACCACCGACTGCGTATCAATGGCGGTGTTATGCTGGGTGGAGAACCAGTGGGCAATAGCCGCGAGAAACTCATCGTTTTTCCAGCGGCTGTAGCCAAATACACCGTGCATCAGGCGTTGATTAAGCGCCCCGATAATGCAGGGGGCGGTGGCAAAATCCATGTCTGAAATCGTGAACGGTAACAGGTCAGCAGTGCCGAAACGGTCAGCGACATAGTCCCACTGTGTACACCATGTTCCATGACGATCCACGACCTTTGAAAAATCGAACATATTTTATCCTTATGCCTGAACAGTACGCATCAGACCAGCCATTTCGTCTTTTACAGACTGAACTTGCGGCCCGATAACAACCTGCAGGTTATGTTGATTAAGTTGTACTACGCCAATTGCCCGATTGTCCTTTAGCGCCTGCACATTAACAAGCGACATATCTTTCACTGACAAACGCAGGCGGGTAATGCAGTTATCCAGGCTGACAATATTGTCGGCACCGCCTAAGGCTTCGAGAATTGCCGGAACGTTGTAACCTGATTTACCCGGCGCACCAGCAACGGCTTTTTCGATTGAGCTGGCAACTTCACTGTCGCGCCCCGGGGTTTTCAGATTGAAGCGGGTGATAGCGAAACGGAAGATGACGTAGTAAACGACAAACCAGATTGCCGCCACCACTGGCACCATGTACCACTTAGTCGACAGGCCATGCAAAATACCGAACACCACAAAGTCGATGATATTGCCGTCGGTATTACCGATGGTGACGCCGAGAACAGACATGACGGTGAAGCCGAGGCCGGTTAACAGCGCGTGGATGACGTACAGAACTGGCGCTACGAACAGGAACAGGAACTCCAGCGGTTCGGTAGTGCCGCCAATAACACAGGCGATCAGGCCAGAAATCAGCAGACCTTTAATTTTATGACGGTTTTCCGGGCGAGCACAGTGATACATGGCTAATGCAGCACCTGGCAGACCGCCGAGGAATGCAGGCATTTTACCCTGGGAGAGGAAACGCGTGGCGCTTTCAGAGAAACCGTGAGTGGTCGGGCAGCTTAATTGCGCCTGGAAGATGGTGAGTGCGCCGCTTACGGTTTGTCCACAGACTTCCTGCGTGCCGCCCGCGTCGGTAAAGCGAATTAATGCCACCAGAATGTGATGCAGACCAAACGGCAACAGCAGACGTTCACCCGTACCAAACAGCATAGGTCCGAAATCACCCGCGCTGTTGATCATATGACCTAAGCCGCTAATACCCATGGCAAAAATCGGCCAGACTAACGGAATCACCAGACCGACAAGACCCATCACCAGCGAGGAGATAATTGGCACGAAGCGCGTACCGCCGAAGAATGCCAGCGCATCCGGCAGACGGATATTATGGAAACGCTCATGCAGCATCCAGACGATAATACCGGCGATTACCGCACCGAGGATCCCGGTGTCGATCGACTGGATCCCAAGAATGCTCTGGATGTTATTGGCTTTCAGAACGGCTGCATCGGTGGTTGGCAGAATGCCTTTATTGGTCAACCAGAAATTAACCGCCAGGTTCATTACCGCATAACCCACGAAACCAGCGAACGCTGCTACGCCTTTGTTCTCGCGCGCCAGCCCTAGCGGGATCGCAATACAGAACATCACCGGCAGAAAGCTAAAAGCGAACGAGCCAATTTTACTCATCCAGGTAAAGATAGCCTGCAACACGGGGTTACCCAATGCCGGGATGAGGGTGATGACATCATGGCTACTAAGGGAACTACCAATCCCTAACATAATGCCGCAGAACGACAGTAATGCGACGGGTAACATAAAGGTTTTGCCTAACTGCTGGAAAAATTCCCACAGCGTGACTTTCGGTGCTGCTTTCGCCGTCATAAAACGACTCCTTGTTAAGAACAGTCTGGATTCAATAAATTGCGCGAGAAGATAAAACGTTTTATCAAACTTTAGTGAGGCATAAATCACATTACGCGACGATAATAGCGGGTATAAGATAAATTAAAGGTAAAACGTTTTATCTGTCACAAAATCAGGGAGTAGGTCATCTGTATGGCTACCGCCAAAAAAATCACCATTCATGATGTTGCGCTGGCTGCGGGAGTGTCGGTCAGTACCGTTTCGCTGGTACTTAGCGGAAAAGGACGGATATCTACCGCTACGGGGGAACGGGTTAACGCAGCTATTGAAGAGCTGGGATTTGTGCGCAATCGCCAGGCGTCGGCACTGCGCGGCGGGCAAAGCGGCGTCATTGGTTTGATCGTGCGTGATTTATCTACGTCATTTTACGCTGAATTAACGGCCGGATTGACGGAAGCTCTGGAGGCGCAGGGGCGGATGGTTTTTTTGCTTCACGGCGGTAAAGACGGCGAGCAGTTGGCACAGCGGTTCTCACTGTTGCTCAACCAGGGCGTCGATGGTGTAGTGATTGCCGGTGCGGCGGGAAGCAGCGATGGCCTGCGGCGGATGGCAGAAGAAAAAGGTATCCCGGTGATTTTCGCTTCCCGTGCCAGTTATCTTGATGATGTCGATACGGTTCGCCCGGACAACATGCAGGCTGCACAGTTGTTGACGGAGCATCTCATTCGCAATGGACATCAGCGTATCGCCTGGCTGGGAGGGCAAAGTTCTTCATTAACCCGCGCGGAGCGGGTGGGGGGATACTGTGCGACATTATTAAAATTTGGCCTGCCGTTTCACAGCGATTGGGTACTGGAGTGCGCTTCCAGCCAGAAGCAAGCTGCGGAAGCTATCACGGCACTTTTGCGCCGTAACCCGACTATCAGTGCCGTGGTTTGCTATAACGAAACTATTGCGATGGGGGCATGGTTTGGTTTGCTGAAAGCAGGGCGGCAAAGCGGGGAGAGCGGAGTCGATCGTTACTTTGAGCAACAGGTTTCGCTGGCGGCATTTACCGATGCGACGCAAACCACACTTGATGACATACCCGTTACCTGGGCAAGTACACCCGCGCGGGAACTTGGTACAACACTTGCAGATCGCATGATGCAAAAAATCACTCATGAAGAGACGCATTCACGTAATCTAATTATCCCCGCCCGGCTCATTGCGGCGAAATAATCCTCTCTTTATCTGCTATACCTGGTAGTGTCCTTTCCTCAAGGTTAATGATAAAAAATGTGGCACACAGGCGGTGCCTTTTATTTTTACTGAAGTTCACAGGAGGTTTATGTGTTTAATTCTGACAACCTGAGACTCGACGGAAAATGCGCCATTATCACCGGTGCGGGTGCAGGTATTGGTAAAGAAATCGCCATTACATTCGCGACAGCAGGTGCATCTGTAGTGGTCAGTGATATTAACGCCGATGCAGCAAATCATGTTGTTGATGAGATTCAACAACTGGGGGGGCAGGCATTTGCGTGGCGCTGTGATATTACGTCCGAACAGGAATTATCCGCTCTGGCAGACTTTGCCATCAGTAAGTTGGGTAAAGTTGATATTCTGGTTAACAACGCTGGTGGCGGTGGTCCTAAGCCATTTGATATGCCAATGGCGGATTTTCGCCGCGCTTATGAACTGAATGTCTTTTCTTTTTTCCATCTTTCACAACTCATTGCGCCAGAAATGGAAAAAAATGGCGGTGGCGTTATTCTGACTATCACTTCCATGGCGGCAGAAAATAAAAATAAAAACATGACCTCGTATGCGTCCTCTAAAGCTGCGGCCAGTCATCTGGTCAGGAATATGGCGTTTGACCTGGGTGAAAAAAATATTCGGGTGAATGGTATTGCGCCAGGAGCAATATTAACGGATGCCCTCAAATCCGTTATTACACCAGAAATCGAACAAAAAATGTTGCAACACACGCCAATCAGACGTCTGGGCCAACCGCAAGATATTGCTAATGCGGCGTTGTTCTTGTGTTCACCCGCCGCCAGCTGGATAAGCGGACAAATTCTCACTGTCTCCGGCGGTGGGGTACAGGAACTCAATTAATTCGAATAACCCGGAAAACAACGCAACTCAGCGTTGTTTTCCGGTGCTGATGGGTTATCAGAAAATGTATCCATCTCGCTACTGGTTGCCATATTTCGATTGCTGGTTGACCAATTGTCGTGTGAATAATACTCGAATGCGGGGGGGCTTCGCACATTTGACCTGCAATGTTAGGTGCTTGCCTGGCAAAGCGGTAAACTACTTATTCACGCTAACTATAATGGTTTAACGATGGATAACATGCAGACTGAAGCACAACCGACACGGACCCGGATCCTCAATGCTGCCAGAGAGATTTTTTCAGAAAATGGATTTCACAGTGCCTCGATGAAAGCCATCTGTAAATCTTGCGGCATAAGCCCAGGAACGCTCTATCACCATTTCATTTCTAAAGAAGCCCTGATTCAGGCGATTATCCTTCAGGATCAGGAGAGGGCGGTGATCCGCTTCCGCGAACCTATCGAAGGGATTCATTTCGTTGACTATATAGTCGAGTCGATAGTGTCTCTCACTCATGAAGCCTTTGGACAAAGGGCGCTGGTGGTCGAAATTATGGCAGAAGGGATGCGCAATCCACAGGTCGCCGCCATGCTAAAGAATAAGCATCTGACGATTACGGAGTTTATCGCCCAGCGTATGCGCGATGCCCAGCAAAAAGGTGAGATAAACCCTGACATCAACACGGCAATGACCTCTCGTTTACTGCTGGATTTGACCTATGGCGTACTGGCCGATATCGAAGCCGAAGACCTGGCGTGTGAAGCGTCATTCGCCCGGGGATTACGCGCGATGATTGGCGGTATTTTAACCGCATCCTGATTCTGTCTTTTCGCGGGTCGGTGAAGACTGGCCTGCTTAATCCTGCATAGAAACTCTTTCCGTTTCGTCACAAAACCACCGTTAACACATACACAGTGGCCATATGACACGTAAATTTATCATTTAAAATCTATTCGAATGAACGTTCGATTGCTTATTTTGTGGCTTCTGTCAACGCTGTTTTAAAGATTAATGCGATCCGTATCACGCTGTGGGTATTGCAGTTTTTGGTTTTTTGATCGCGGTGTCAGTTCTTTTTATTTCCATTTCTCTTCCATGGGTTTCTCACAGATAACTGTGTACATCACAAAATTGGTTAACTAATCGGATTAAAGGTTGACCAGTATTTTTATCTTAATGAGGAGTCCCTTATGTTACGTCCTGTAGAAACCCCAACCCGTGAAATCAAAAAACTCGACGGCCTGTGGGCATTCAGTCTGGATCGCGAAAACTGTGGAATTGATCAGCGTTGGTGGGAAAGCGCGTTACAAGAGAGCCGGGCAATTGCTGTGCCGGGCAGTTTTAACGATCAGTTTGCCGATGCGGATATTCGTAATTATGTGGGTAACGTCTGGTATCAGTGCGAAGTCTTTATACCGAAAGGTTGGGCGGGCCAGCGTATCGTGCTGCGTTTCGATGCGGTTACTCATTACGGCAAAGTGTGGGTAAACAATCAGGAAGTGATGGAGCATCAGGGGGGATATACGCCGTTTGAGGCCGATGTCACGCCATATGTTATTGCCGGGAAAAGTGTACGTATCACCGTTTGTGTGAACAACGAACTGAACTGGCAGACTATCCCGCCGGGAATGGTGATTACCGACGAAAACGGTAAGAAAAAGCAGTCTTACTTCCATGATTTCTTTAACTACGCCGGGATCCATCGCAGCGTAATGCTCTACACCACGCCGAACACCTGGGTAGACGATATCACCGTGGTGACGCATGTAGCGCAAGACTGTAACCACGCGTCTATTGACTGGCAGGTGGTGGCCAATGGTGATGTCAGCGTTGAACTGCGTGATGCGGATCAACAGGTGGTTGCAACTGGACAAGGCACCAGCGGGACTTTGCAAGTGGTGAATCCGCACCTCTGGCAACCGGGTGAAGGTTATCTCTATGAACTGTGCGTCACAGCCAAAAGCCAGACAGAGTGTGATATCTACCCGCTGCGCGTTGGTATCCGGTCAGTGGCAGTGAGTGGCGAACAGTTCCTGATCAACCACAAACCGTTCTACTTCACTGGTTTTGGTCGCCATGAAGATGCAGATTTACGCGGCAAAGGGTTCGATAACGTGCTGATGGTGCACGATCACGCATTAATGGACTGGATTGGGGCTAACTCCTACCGTACCTCGCATTACCCTTACGCTGAAGAGATGCTCGACTGGGCAGATGAACATGGCATCGTGGTGATTGATGAAACTGCAGCTGTCGGCTTTAACCTCTCTTTAGGCATTGGTTTCGAAGCGGGCAACAAGCCGAAAGAACTCTACAGCGAAGAGGCAGTCAACGGGGAAACTCAGCAGGCGCACTTACAGGCGATTAAAGAGCTGATTGCGCGTGACAAAAACCACCCAAGCGTGGTGATGTGGAGTATTGCCAACGAACCGGATACCCGTCCGCAAGGTGCACGGGAATATTTCGCGCCACTGGCGGAAGCAACGCGTAAACTCGACCCGACGCGACCGATCACCTGCGTCAATGTAATGTTCTGCGACGCTCACACCGATACCATCAGCGATCTCTTCGATGTGCTGTGTCTTAACCGTTATTACGGTTGGTATGTACAAAGCGGCGATTTGGAAACGGCGGAGAAGGTACTGGAAAAAGAACTTCTGGCCTGGCAGGAGAAACTGCATCAGCCGATTATCATCACCGAATACGGCGTGGATACGTTAGCCGGTCTGCACTCGATGTACACCGACATGTGGAGTGAAGAGTATCAGTGTGCATGGCTGGATATGTATCACCGCGTCTTTGATCGCGTCAGCGCCGTCGTCGGTGAACAGGTATGGAATTTCGCCGATTTTGCAACCTCGCAGGGCATTTTGCGCGTTGGCGGTAACAAGAAAGGGATCTTCACCCGCGACCGCAAACCGAAGTCGGCGGCTTTCTTGCTGCAAAAACGCTGGACTGGCATGAACTTCGGTGAAAAACCGCAGCAGGGAGGCAAACAATGAATCAACAACTCTCCTGGCGCACCATCGTCGGCTACAGCCTCGGTGACGTCGCCAATAACTTCGCCTTCGCAATGGGGGCGCTCTTCCTGTTGAGTTACTACACCGACGTCGCTGGCGTCGGTGCCGCTGCGGCGGGCACCATGCTGTTACTGGTTCGGGTATTCGATGCTTTCGCCGACGTCTTTGCCGGACGAGTGGTGGACAGTGTAAATACCCGCTGGGGAAAATTCCGCCCATTTTTACTCTTCGGTACTGCGCCGTTAATGATCTTCAGCGTGCTGGTATTCTGGGTGCCGACCGACTGGAGTCATAGCAGCAAAGTAGTGTATGCATATTTGACCTACATGGGCCTCGGGCTTTGCTACAGCCTGGTGAATATTCCTTATGGTTCACTTGCTACCGCGATGACCCAACAACCGCAGTCCCGCGCCCGTCTGGGCGCGGCTCGAGGAATTGCCGCTTCGCTGACCTTTGTCTGTCTGGCTTTTCTGATAGGACCGAGCATTAAAAACTCCAGCCCGGAGGAGATGGTGTCGGTGTACCATTTCTGGACGATTGTACTGGCAATTGCCGGTATGGTGCTTTACTTCATCTGCTTCAAATCGACGCGTGAGAATGTGGTACGTATCGTGGCGCAGCCGTCCTTGAAGATCAGTCTGCAAACGCTGAAACGGAATCGTCCGCTGTTTATGTTGTGCATCGGTGCACTGTGTGTGCTGATTTCGACCTTCGCGGTCAGCGCATCGTCGTTGTTCTATGTTCGCTATGTGCTGAATGACACCGGTCTGTTTACTGTGCTGGTACTGGTGCAAAACCTGGTCGGTACAGTGGCGTCGGCACCGCTGGTGCCAGGGATGGTCGCCAGGATTGGTAAAAAGAATACTTTCCTGATTGGCGCTCTGTTGGGAACCTGCGGTTATTTTCTGTTCTTCTGGGTTTCCGTCTGGTCACTGCCAGTGGCGTTGGTCGCGTTAGCCATCGCTTCAATTGGTCAGGGCGTTACTATGACCGTGATGTGGGCGCTGGAAGCTGATACCGTAGAATACGGTGAATACCTGACCGGCGTGCGAATTGAAGGGCTTACCTATTCGCTATTCTTATTTACCCGCAAATGCGGCCAGGCAATAGGGGGATCAATTCCCGCCTTTATTTTGGGATTAAGCGGATATATTGCGAATCAGGCACAAACACCGGAAGTTATTATGGGGATACGCACATCAATTGCCTTAGTCCCTTGCGGATTTATGCTACTGGCATTCGCTATAATCTGGTTTTATCCGCTCACGGATAAAAAATTCAAAGAAATTGTAGTTGAAATTGATAATCGCAAACAAATGCAGCAGCAATTAATCAGCGATATCACTAATTAATATTCTATAAAAATAATCAGAACATCAAAGGTGCAACTATGAGAAAAATAGTGGCCATGGCCGTTATTTGCCTGACGGCTGCCTCTGGCCTTACCTCTGCTTACGCCGCGCAACTGGTTGACGATGAAGCGGGGCTACGTATCAGACTGAAAAATGAATTACGCCGGGCCGACAAGCCCAGTGCTGGTGCGGGAAGAGATATTTACGCGTGGGTACAGGGAGGATTACTCGATTTTAATAGTGGCTATTATTCTAATATTATTGGCGTCGAAGGTGGAGCATATTATGTTTATAAATTAGGTGCTCGCGCTGATATGAGTACCCGATGGTATCTTGATGGCGATAAAAGTTTTGGCTTTGCCCTTGGCGCGGTAAAAATAAAACCGAGTGAAAATAGTTTGCTTAAATTAGGTCGCTTCGGGACGGATTATAGTTATGGTAGCTTACCTTATCGTATTCCGTTAATTGCTGGCAGTTCGCAACGTACATTACCGACTGTTTCCGAAGGGGTATTAGGTTATTGGGCTTTAACACCTAATATCGAACTGTGGGGAATGTGGCGCTCAAGAGTATTTTTGTGGACCGACTCAACAACCGGTATTCGTGATGAAGGGGTTTATAACAGCCAGACGGGGAAATACGATAAACATCGCGCACGTTCTTTTTTAGCCGCCAGTTGGCATGATGATACCAGTCGCTATTCTCTGGGCGCATCGACACAGAAAGATGTTTCCAACCAGATACAAAGTATTCTGGAGAAAAGCATACCCCTCGACCAGAATTATGCGCTGAAAGGAGAGTTGCTCGGCTTTTACGCGCAACTCGAAGGCTTAAGTCGTAATACCTGGCAGCCCAATGAAACGACGTTGGTTAGTGGACAATTGACCTGGAGCACGCCGTGGGGAAGTGTATTTGGTAGTGGTGGTTATCTGCGTCATGCGATGAATGGCGCCGTGGTGGACACTGACATTGGCTATCCTTTTTCATTAAGTCTAGATCGTAACCGTGAAGGAATGCAGTCCTGGCAATTGGGCGTCAACTATCGTCTAACCCCGCAATTTACGCTGACTTTTGCGCCGATTGTGACCCGTGGTTATGAATCCAGTAAACGAGACGTGCGGATTGAAGGTGCGGGCATCTTAGGTGGTATGAACTATCGGGTCAGCGAAGGGGCGCTACAAGGGATGAATTTCTTTCTTGCCGCCGATAAAGGGCGGGAAAAGCGCGATGGCAGTGCGCTGGGCGATCGCCTGAATTACTGGGATGTGAAAATGAGTATTCAGTATGACTTTATGCTGAGGTGAGAAAAAACGCCGGAGAGAAAACTCTCCGGCGTTTTGGCAGTGAATTACTGTTGCGGAATGGCTGGTACAGCCGGAACGTTTAATGCTGGCATTGCAAACATACCAACAAAATCTTCCAGCGGCATTTTCTGGCCATTCAACGTGATCTGACCGTTAGCATATTGCAGGCTGGTGGTGATGGTATTGTCCTGCAAGGTGGTCAGTCGGAACATCTGACCCATTGCTGATGCACCTTCAACTTGCTGTTTTGCCAGTTTTTTAGCTTGATCTTCCTGATAACCTTCCAGTTTCGCTACCTGGGTCATCAGCTCAGTTGCCATATCAACCGGAATGGTCAGTTTTGCCTCCAGAGACTTAACCGAGCGATCAACTTCCTGAGCCAGTGTCTGCGGCGCTTCTTTAGTCGTTGCCGGATCTTTCAGGAACAGCGACAGATTCAGCGCACTTTCACCCTGACTGTTTTTCCAGCTTAACGGAGCGACAGTTATCACCGGATCGCCTTTCAACATCAGTGGCAGGGCGCTAAAGAAGGCTTCTGTCACTTTCTCCTGATAAAGTTCGGGATTGTTGGCAATCTCTGGCTGTGCCAGCAGTGCCTGAGTTTGCGCGTTATATTGCTGGCTAAACTGATGCCAGGCTTCGCCATCAATCTGACCGACTTTTAAAGTCAGCTTGCCGCTGCCCAGATCCTGATTCTGTACCTTCAGGCTATTTAGCGAGTAATCCAGTTGGCTATTGATCGTTTTACCGTCATTGACCAGGTCTGATTTACCGCTGATCTCCATGCCTTCCAGCAGTGCCAGTTCTTTGCCTTCCACCGAAATGGTCATTTTTTCCAGTGACAGTTTTTGGTTGCCCACGCGCTCACCAAAACTTGCCAGCGTGCTGGAACCGTCGGTTTTCAGATTATTAAAGGTCAACTGTACTTTCTGGTTGTATTCGTTAACCGCATCTACCCGACCGCTTTGCGCCTCCCCGGAAAGGGAGATAGCTTTGCCGTCTCTGTCTGCATTTAACTGGAATTCGCCGCCGCTAAAGGCGACTTTTTCATCTTTTTGTTCGTAATTCAGTGGCTTGAGAGAGATATCTGAGCTGGAATCACCGCTGTAACCAATGCGGGAGTTAATCTCAAAAGGTGTTTCTCCTTTTGCCATATCAAACAGTGGTTTGCTCACATTGTTGTTGACAAGCGTGGTTTGAATCGACGCCATCGATGGGATCAGGTTCAGTTTTTTCAGCTGAGCCAAGGGAAAGGGACCATGATCAACAGATTCGTTGAAGATGACGCTCTGACCACTTTTAATCCACGGATTTTCTTTCCCGGCAACGGGTTTCACCACCAGTTGTAACTGGCTGCTGAACACGCCGCGATGATAGTTTTGATAACTCACTTCCAGGTTGGATTCAGGAGCCGTCAGCTTAAGTTGCGCATTCGCCTGCGCGACCATGTCCTCGAGATGGGTTTCTATTTTCTTGCCTGTGTACCATGCGCCGCCTGTCCAGACTACGCCGAGCGCAACAATGACGCCTACCGCTACCAGCGATTTATTCATAGTGATTATCCATAAAATGAAATCAGGCGGACTGGCCGCCTGAAGTGTTATAAGCCTTTAATAAGCTTAGCAAGAGATGTTAATTTTTTCAGTAAGCTCTTACAGCTTGTTGTAAACACGGGCTAAACGTCCGTGGCCTTTCACTGTCACCGGTGTCTCGTTGGCGGCAATAAACGCTGACTCACCCGGTTTAAGCTGTAACTGTTGAGAACCTTTACACAGAGTTGCTTCGCCTTCAACGCAGAACAAAATGGCGGCACTTTGCTGGCTGATGGTGGTTTCTTTATCGCTAAGGTCATGCAGCGAGAAGGCAAAATCATCCACCGGAATCGGGAAGTCCAGTTCTGCACCTTGCTTCACCGGCTGGGTCAACAACTGGTTAGCTGGTTTGGCTTCGAACTTCACGTTGGCAACCAGCTCAGGAATATCAATGTATTTAGGCGTCAGACCCGCACGCAGCACGTTATCGGAGTTCGCCATCACTTCCAGCGCCACGCCTTGCAGGTAGGCATGTGGTGTTTCAGCGAACAGGAACATCGCTTCGCCAGGGTTCAGTTTCACCACATTCAGCAACAGCGGGGAGAACAGACCGCTGTCATCCGGGTAAAATTCAGAAATTAAACGAATCGTTTGCCACGGTTCGCCCTGTTGGCTGTCGAGCGCCGATTTTAAAATCGCCAGCGCGCGGGATTTCTCTTCACCCTGCATATTTAACAGGCTGGCGAACAGTTCGCTTAAACGTTCGGCATCAGGCTGTTGTAAAAAGTGAGCAATCGCCGGATGTGCACCTGCGACCGGCTGGAGTAGGGAGACAATCTCGGAAAACTCTCGAAACGCGTTCATCGCAAGGAAAGGCGTCAGCGCAAAAACCAGCTCCGGCTTGTGGTTAGGATCTTTATAGTTACGCTCGGCGGCATCCATCGGAATACCTGCGGCATTTTCTTTGGCAAAACCGATTTCAGAATTGCGTTTGTTTGGATGAACCTGAATGGAGAGCGGCTGGGCTGCGCATAATACTTTGAACAGGAAAGGCAGTTCGCCAAAGCGTCTGGCAACGGCCTCTCCAAGCAGAGTCGATTTATCACTCTCAATCACATCACGCAGTGAAACGATATCTCCTGCGGCATTGTACACACGGGAACTGCTTTTCGGATGTGCCCCCATCCACAGCTCGGCCATCGGCTGGCTGGACGGATTTTCCATACCATAAAGTTCAGTCAACGCCGTTTTGCTGCCCCAGGCATAGTTTTGCACTGAGTTAATGAGTTTTTGCATGATCAATCCCTGTTTAAATGTGGAAATTAATCCCGCTATTAAAGCAAGAATCCTACGGGAAGTAACCTGGAGCCGCAAAAAGTCGTACTAGTCTCAGTTTTTGTTAAAAAAGTGTGTAGGATATTGTTACTCGCTTTTAACAGGGCAACGGAACACCCGCCCAGAGCATAACCAAACCAGGCAGTAAGTGAGAGAACAATGTCAAACAAACCCTTTCATTATCAGGCTCCTTTCCCACTCAAAAAAGATGATACCGAGTATTACCTGCTGACCAGCGAACACGTTAGCGTATCTGAATTTGAAGGGCAGGAGATTTTGAAAGTCGCGCCAGAAGCGTTAACTCTGCTGGCGCGTCAGGCGTTTCATGATGCGTCATTTATGCTGCGTCCGGCTCACCAACAACAGGTGGCCGACATTCTGCGTGACCCGGAAGCCAGCGAAAACGATAAATATGTGGCGCTGCAATTCCTGCGAAACTCCGATATCGCGGCAAAAGGCGTTCTGCCAACCTGTCAGGATACCGGCACCGCGATTATCGTTGGTAAAAAAGGGCAGCGCGTATGGACAGGTGGTGGCGACGAAGCGGCTTTGGCGCGCGGTGTCTATAACACCTATATCGAAGATAATTTGCGCTACTCGCAAAACGCGCCGCTGGACATGTATAAAGAGGTGAATACCGGCACCAACCTGCCAGCGCAGATCGATCTTTATGCCGTTGATGGCGACGAGTACAAATTCCTCTGTATTGCCAAAGGTGGCGGTTCGGCAAACAAAACGTATCTTTATCAGGAAACCAAAGCGTTACTGACGCCGGGGAAACTGAAAAATTATCTGGTTGAGAAAATGCGTACGCTGGGGACGGCGGCCTGTCCTCCGTATCACATTGCGTTCGTTATTGGCGGAACTTCTGCGGAAACTAACCTTAAAACGGTAAAACTGGCTTCCGCTAAATACTATGACGAACTGCCAACGGAAGGGAATGAGCACGGTCAGGCTTTCCGCGATGTGGAGCTGGAAAAAGAATTGCTGATCGAAGCGCAAAATCTTGGTCTGGGGGCGCAGTTTGGTGGTAAATACTTCGCTCACGATATCCGCGTGATTCGCCTGCCGCGTCATGGCGCATCCTGCCCGGTTGGTATGGGCGTTTCCTGTTCCGCTGACCGTAATATTAAAGCGAAGATCAACCGTCAGGGGATCTGGATCGAAAAACTGGAACATAACCCAGGCAAATATATCCCTGAAGAATTGCGTAAAGCGGGAGAAGGCGAGGCGGTGCGCGTAGACCTTAATCGTCCGATGAAAGAGATCCTTGCTCAGTTGTCGCAATATCCTGTTTCTACGCGATTGTCGCTTAACGGTACTATCATCGTCGGTCGTGATATCGCCCATGCCAAACTGAAAGAGCGCATGGACAACGGCGAAGGGCTACCGCAATACATCAAAGATCACCCGATTTACTACGCGGGGCCGGCAAAAACGCCGGAAGGTTATGCCTCCGGTTCTCTTGGTCCAACAACCGCCGGACGGATGGATTCTTATGTCGATCAACTGCAAGCGCAGGGCGGAAGTATGATCATGCTGGCGAAAGGCAACCGCAGCCAGCAGGTGACGGATGCCTGTAAAAAACACGGTGGCTTCTACCTCGGTAGTATTGGCGGCCCGGCGGCAGTGCTGGCGCAGGGTAGTATTAAGAGTCTGGAATGTGTTGAGTATCCTGAACTGGGAATGGAAGCTATCTGGAAAATCGAAGTGGAAGATTTCCCGGCGTTTATTCTTGTGGATGATAAAGGAAATGACTTCTTCCAGCAGATACAGCTCACGCAGTGCACCCGCTGCGTGAAATAAACAGAGCCGTCCTTCGGGGCGGCTTTTTTACATGGCACGAAAGACCAAACATTTGTTATCAAATAGTAAATAATGAGTGAGCTAAAAGTTGCTTAACGTAAGCAAAACAGAAAGAAAAAATTAATCAGGTGAGGAGCAGTCCATGAAAACAGTACGCAGCGAAAAAGATTCGATGGGTGCGATCGATGTCCCGGCAGATAAGCTGTGGGGCGCACAAACTCAACGCTCGCTGGAGCATTTCCGCATTTCGACGGAGAAAATGCCAACCTCACTGATTCATGCGCTGGCGCTAACCAAGCGCGCAGCGGCAAAAGTTAATGAAGATTTAGGCTTGCTGTCCGAAGAGAAAGCGAGTGCCATTCGTCAGGCGGCAGATGAAGTGCTGGCGGGACAGCATGACGATGAATTTCCGCTGGCTATCTGGCAGACCGGTTCCGGTACGCAAAGCAATATGAATATGAACGAAGTGCTGGCTAACCGGGCGAGCGAATTGCTTGGCGGCGTGCGTGGGATGGAACGTAAAGTTCACCCTAATGACGACGTGAACAAAAGCCAAAGTTCCAATGATGTCTTTCCGACGGCGATGCATGTTGCGGCGCTGCTGGCGCTGCGCAAGCAACTCATTCCGCAGCTTAAAACACTGACACAAACGCTGAGTGAAAAATCGCGCGCATTTGCCGATATCGTCAAAATTGGTCGTACCCACTTGCAGGACGCCACGCCGCTGACGTTGGGGCAGGAGATTTCTGGCTGGGTAGCGATGCTGGAGCATAATCTCAAACATATCGAGTACAGTCTGCCGCACGTGGCGGAACTGGCGCTGGGTGGTACAGCAGTAGGGACGGGGCTGAACACTCATCCGGAATATGCGCGTCGCGTTGCGGATGAACTTTCGGTAATTACCTGCGCGCCGTTTGTTACCGCGCCGAACAAATTTGAAGCTCTGGCGACCTGTGATGCGCTGGTTCAGGCGCACGGCGCCTTGAAAGGGTTGGCTGCGTCACTGATGAAAATTGCCAATGACGTCCGTTGGTTGGCATCTGGCCCTCGCTGCGGAATTGGTGAAATCTCAATCCCGGAAAACGAGCCGGGCAGTTCAATCATGCCTGGGAAAGTGAACCCAACGCAGTGTGAAGCGTTAACCATGCTTTGCTGTCAGGTGATGGGGAACGATGTGGCGATCAACATGGGTGGCGCTTCCGGAAACTTTGAACTGAACGTCTTCCGTCCGATGGTTATCCACAATTTCCTGCAATCGGTACGCTTGCTGGCAGATGGCATGGAAAGTTTTAACAAACACTGTGCAGTGGGGATTGAGCCGAATCGTGAGCGAATCAATCAATTACTCAATGAATCGCTGATGCTGGTGACCGCACTCAACACCCACATTGGCTATGACAAAGCCGCCGAGATTGCCAAAAAGGCGCATAAAGAAGGGCTGACCTTAAAAGCCGCAGCCCTTGCGCTGGGCTATCTTAGCGAAGCCGAGTTTGACAGCTGGGTACGACCAGAACAGATGGTCGGTAGCATGAAAGCAGGGCGTTAATCTGCAACATACAGGTGCAGCCGTGGGATGATCAAACGAAGCGGCTGCGCCTGCGGTTTATAACGGTGCTGCACATTGTCGGCATCGTAATTCAACAACTCGCCAACGTCCGGCACGCCCGCGCCATTATCCCGATTAATCAGTGCAATCAGAGGCGTCGGGCAGGCGTGTTGTACCTGTTTTTGATCTCCCTTGTACCAGACGCGGGCAATCGGCTGCACCTTCACCGGACGTTTGATTTTTAACTTCGCGTCCTGTGGCAGGGCGGCAATATCCTGATATTCACGCTCCAGTTTTCCCTGCCACTCCTCACGCGTCCACGGTGCGACGCTGCGGGGTGATTTCAGACTTTTTTCCAGCTGCGCCAGCACTTCATCACGACGTAAATTCTTAATGATATGTTTATTCGCCCAGCCAAAACGTAAAGTTGCGGGGTCATGCAGAACGGTGAGGGTGCGGTAAGCGTTAAGTGTGATCAGCCCCGGCAAATGGCGATGCACCCATTCAAAACGCGCCGCCGTAGGAAGTTCTGACTCAACCGTGACGATATGCTCGAAAGTGGTTTTAAGTTGATTGATGCGCTGAATATGACTTACCAGCGCCGCTTGTGAAAGATTATCGACCTGATAACACAACACGCCGGGCAGACGAACAGCGGCCTTGCTGCTGCGATTTTCAGACTGTTGCTGAATAAACAAATGGCGGAAATGACGTAACGCGAGCGCCTGCGCCTCTTTGCCGAGATGTTGCTTAACTTCAATGCAGTTCAGCGGATTATGCTCATCTTCTTTTTTGACTTCCGGTAAAGAGAACACCCGGGCAACCAGCAACTTGTGCTGTTCAAGCTCAGCGGCAAATGCGGCCAGTTCTTGCTCCATCTGGCGAAAGGTAGTATTGAGTCGATCTACGAGATCGTAACGAGCCATAAAATCACCACTTAGTTACAACATACTTATTTTATAGCACAGTGGCGACGGCTTGACCACCGTGCGCGTAGCGTCAGGCAGAGGTAAATTGCGCAATGTTGTGCCATAACGGCCAGCTAAACGAGAAGCGGGCACCACCCAGTTCGCTGGCATCACAATTAACCGTGCCGCCCATAGCCAGCGCAATAGAGCGGACAATTGCCAGTCCCAGCCCGCAGCCGCCGGTTGCACGGTCACGGCTGGGGTCGAGGCGAACAAAGGGTTCAAAAATATGCTCTCGATCCTGTGGTGCAATCCCTGCACCATCATCTTCAACAATTAATGTCGCTCTGTTTCCTGTCAGTAGCAGGCTGGTTTCAACGGTTGAATGGCAGTAGCGCAGGGCGTTATTGAGCAAGTTATCCAGCACGCGCTCCATTAAGCGCATATCCAGCGCCGCATAATGACCTTGTATGATGGTTTTTATCCGTACCGTTTTATCGGGAGTTAGCGCCTGAATGTCGGTCAGATGCGTTGACAGCCACAACGGCAGGTCTGGTTCGCTAAGATGGAGCTCATTTTGCGGGCGATCGAGTCGGGCATAAGTCAACAGTTCTTCAATTAAAGCTTCCAGTTGGCTGATATCGCGATTCAATGCCTGGGATTCTGTTGCGCTCAGGTTATCGCTCATCTCCAGGCGATAACGCAGGCGCACTAACGGCGTTCGCAGTTCGTGGGCGATACCGTCGATAAGCTGTTTTTTGCTGGCAATCAAGGCGTTGATATTGTCCGCCATCTGGTTAAACGCCACGCCAAGTCGTTCAAAACTCGAACCATCATCAAAGTGAATACGTTCATTGAGATGCCCATCGCCAAATCGTTGTGCCGCTGCTTCCAGTTTTAGCATGTCCTGCCAGTGCGGACGCATCCAGATAAACACCGGAAAGGCGAGGGAGATGGCAATAAAAGCGATCAGCGCGATATCCAGTAATCGCATTTGATGGAGGTAATAAAGATAAGGCACGGGACCGACTGCCAGCACGTAGTGGCTGCGCGGTATACGTTGCAAAAAAGTGTACTGATCGTCCAGGGCGACAATTTCGCCGCCATGCAGCCGATGCATGGAGATTTCATCGAGATGATATTTACTCAACGGTTCGACGCGCAGATCAAAAGAGAGATTTAAATCCATCTCCTTCAGTGTTTTCCCCCAGTCGTGCGGGGGGATCTCGCGCAATTCACTACGCATCAGGTATAGCGAACTGTTCATCAAATCATCCAGCGACTGTTTGCCCGCGCGTTCGGCGGTAAATTTGTACACCAGCCCAACCAACAGGGACATCACCAGAAAGCAGACAAACAGTAAAAGATAAAACTGGATAAACAGTTTTTTCATCGCTTATTCCCACGCATGAGGCGCAAACAGATAGCCTTTGTTTCGCACGGTTTTAATGCGATAAGGTTCGGCAGCGTTATCGCGCAGTTTTTTTCTTAACCGCGAAATAGCCACGTCCACGCTACGATCCAGACCGTCATAGCTGACGCCGCGTAAATTTTTCAACAACGCATCTCTGTCCATAATTTGCCCCGCGTGGGTGGCTAACTCCCAGAGCAGTTCAAAATCGGCGGTAGAAAGTGAAATTTCACGGTTAGCAAGCGTAACTACACGGTTAATGGGATCGATGGTCAACGTACCGAAATGCAATGCCTTGTAAGGAGTAAGAGGTGCTTCTTGTATACCTTTGGTCAGCGTGGTTTGCTCATTCTGACGCAAATGTAAACGTAACCGCGCCAGCAGGACTGCGGGGGGCGTCGTTTTGAGAATATAGTCGCAGGCGCCCATTTCCAGAGCCAGAATGTGGTTCATATCACTATCGAGAGATGTCAGCAGAACTATAGGCCCGCGCCATTTAGTGCGTAAATCACGACAGACAGTCATGCCGTCCTTGCCTGGTAGCATGATATCGAGGAGCACCAGATCCGGATTTTCCCGCAGAATTGTTTCTTCTGCATGGTCGCCGCGAGGTTCAATGGTTACCTGTATATCATGTTTCGCCAAATACGCGGCAATCAGTGAACCGACTTCTGCGTCATCTTCCACAAATACGATAGTGTTCATATTATTCACGGTAGATATAAAAACGTCACAATACACCGCGTTGTTTTTACTTACTATCAATCGTTCCTAAACAAGTTTGCATCAGGTATTCTACGGATGACTTGTTATGTAAGTGTTAAGGTAAAAAGATGGGGCTGGTAATCAAAGCCGCGCTTGGTGCGCTGGTGGTGGTGTTAATTGGTGTATTAGCAAAAACGAAAAATTACTATATCGCCGGGCTGATTCCGCTTTTCCCGACCTTTGCGCTTATTGCGCATTATATTGTTGCCAGCGAACGCGGCATTGAAGCCTTACGCGCAACCATCATTTTCAGCATGTGGTCGATTATTCCCTATTTTGTTTACCTGGCGTCGCTGTGGTATTTCACCGGAATAATGCGCTTGCCCGCTGCTTTTGTGGGTTCCGTTGCGTGCTGGGGGATAAGCGCATGGGTGTTGATTATATGCTGGATGAAGCTGCATTAACGCAGATGTCGACCGCCATCAAGCGGAAAACTGCGTCCGGTAACAAAGCAACTGGTGAGTAAATAATCGACCAGATCGATCACTTCTTTCTCACCAGGCGCGGTTTTCATCAGTGATTTATTCAGCGCCTGTTGACGATATTCAGCATCATCATGCTCATTAAACAGGATCAGCGATGGCGCAATAGAATTCACTTTCACTTCCGGTGCCAGCTTGCGGGCAAATGAGCGGGTCATATTATCCAGCGCCGCTTTGCTCGCAGCATAGGCAATATGTTTGTCGCTTCCGCGCTCCACCACATAATCGGTAAAGTGAATGATATCGCTGGCGGCGTGTCCGTGCCCACGCAGTAATCTTTCCAGAGCGTGGTTAAGAAGGTATGGAGTATTAACGTGGATCTGCATCATGCTGGCCAGCACGTCAGTCAGTGGCGTACCTGGTTTTTCAGCCATCCATGCGCTGGCGTTATGCAAAATAGCACGCAGGCCGTGGGTGCTTTTTAGTACCTCATCGGCAAACGCCATCACACCGTCGTTGGTTGAAAAATCAGCCTGAATACATTGCGCACCCGCATTAATCAGCCCCTCAATGGCAGGATAGTGCGTCCGATAGCTGACAATCACCGGTTGCTTTTGATTAATGAAATGCCAGGCGAGGGCGAGGCCAATGCGACGGCCTCCGCCAGTAATTAATATTGGCAAGGGGTGGGTTTTACCCATCGTTATCTCCTTTGCTATCCAACGATGGGACGAACGTTATCCCACCAGCATCCAGGTCGCCGGAACTGCGGCAATTAACAACATGCTAATTAGCATCATTTCCTGACGATTCAGTACATTATCATGTGTATGCGTTTTACGCGCGTACAGGAATACCAGAAGCCCAGGTGCATACAGAACGACGGACAACAGCAGGTGCATTGGGCCAGAGGCGTACAATAACCATAAGCCATAAATGCAGGCACCGATACCTACTGCTTTATGCAGTGGACGGGTAGCGATTTTCAGCAGGAACGCGCCAACCAGGAAATAGGGCACCAGAATCATTTCTGAGGCGATGGTCAGCAATGTGTTGTAATCGGAACCGGTTAGCCAGATGAGTACCAGGCAAATTTGCACGCAGATGTTGGTCAGCCACAGTGAGGCAGACGGCGCAGCTTGCGCATTCTGGCGAGCAAAAATGCGCGGGAATGCTTTATGTGTGGCCGCCAGGAAGGGGACTTCTGCCGCCATAATGGTCCAGCTTAAGTACGCGCCGCAAACGGAAACGATCAGTCCGGCAGCGATGATAATCTCGCCCCACGGCCCCATCATTTTCACCATCAGGCCGGCCATAGACGGGTTACGGATTTCAGCCAGTTCCGGGCGTGCTACCACGCCCAGCGAAAGCAGTGTTACCAGTAAATAAACGCCCAGCGCGGAAAGTACCGCCAGAAGTGTTGCTTTGCCGACATCATGTTTATTACGCGCTCGCGCAGAAACGACCACTGCACCTTCCACGCCAATGAATACCCACAGTGTGATCAACATTGTGTTTTTCACCTGTTCCCATACTGGTATGCCAAGTGCAAGGCCAGTGAAGTCGAGTTTGAAGGTGTCCAGTTTGAACATCATCATCGCCAGCACAATAAACAGACCTAGCGGCAATAATTTTGCCAACGTCGCCACCAGGTTAATGCTGGCAGCAGTCTGCACGCCGCGCAGGATCAAAAAGTGAACAATCCATAATAAGGCGGATGCACCGACAATCGATTGCCAGGTATTGCCATCGCCAAACAGGCGCAATTCCGGCGTGTCAGTAAAAAAGCTTAATGCGGAAAAGACGATGACCAGATAGGAGACGTTGGCGATAACTGCGCACAGCCAGTATCCCCATGCAGAGCAGAAACCGATCAGTTCGCCAAATCCTTCACGGGCATAGGTAAAGATACCGCCGTCAAGGTCGGGACGAATACGCGTCAGGATCAGCATCGCGAAGGCCAGTAATAAAATCCCTGCGCCGGTGATACCCCAGCCGATCAATAATGCTGCCGGGCTGGCTACCGCCGCCATATTTTGCGGCAGACTGAAAACACCTGCGCCCAGCATTGAGCTTAATACCAGCGCAGTGAGCGCGCTCAGTCCCAGTTTCTTTTCCATCTGTATCCAGTGATCAAAACGTGTTCGGAAGAATAAATATTAGGACAAAACGCATAAAAATGGTGTTTGTCACTAAGGCGCGGGATTTTACGAAGAGATGTATCGTCATGCAATGGTTAGGGGAAAATTTGTGACTAAAAATGCTAAAGGCGGCATAAAGCCGCCTTATCGTGATACTGAATAGTTATTTATACAGGTCTGCGCTGATGGTCAGGTTATTGCCACGTTCCTGCCACTGGCGGGTGATGTGGTAATACTTAGCCCCTTTCTTCGCGGCACGTTTAGCAACCTGGTAGGAAACTTCGGTCATGTTGCCGTAGTTACCTGAGAACTTAATGCTGTCGAACGGCACCATCATCGCTGCGGTCGCTTTGTTCAGTTCTTCTACTTTAGTGCCGTCAGGTAGCGTGACAGTGTAACGTCCGCCTTTTGATGACTGGGTTTCAAAGAAACGACCGACTTCGGAACTTGGTGACGCAGTAGTGGCAACGCCAGGGATTTCAACTTTCTTCGCAGCTTCGCCACCGGCAGCCAGGGCTGCACGTCCCGCGTCGGAATCCGCCGGGATCACATCCGGGCTTTGTACTACGCGTTTCTTAGCATCTTTTTTATAGATGAATGCGGTAATACGCTGGTTGCCGCCCTGGTTGGCATCGATTTGACGAACAATATAGAAAGAGTATGCGCCTTTTGCTTTCGCCGCTTTGGTGATGGCGTCATTGACTTCAGGCTGGCTACGGTAAAAGCCCTGGACGGTAACTGTATCAAACGGTTCGATCAGAACGGCCTGGTCTTTGGGCAGCTCCACCACACCATTAATCACGCGATTTTTTTCGGTTTCTGCTTTTTCAGCATCAGACTTATAGAGATCGGCAACTACACGCCAGTTACCGCTGTTACCGAAATCTGACGTATCGACAACATAAAAAGAGGCTGCTCCTTCTTTATCAGCGCGGCGGGATACGGCTTTCACCGCCTCGCCAATGGCATTGAAACGTCCGGTAACCACTACACGGTCAAAAGGTTTAACCGCTGCCGCTTGCTCCGGTGTCAGTTCTGTTGCTGCGTTAACGGAGAATGCCGTAGCAGAAAGCAGTGCCGACGCCAGGAGGGTGTTCTTAAGCTTCATAAAAATAATCCTTCGCCTTGCGCAAACCAGGTACTGGTATTGTTATTAACGAGAAACGTGGCTGATTATTGCATTTAAACGGTGTAACTGTCTGCGTCATTTTTCATATCAGACTTCTTGATTTGATTTTAAACCTGTTCGAATAACCATGTGTGATTAAAAAGTGAGCGCAGTGGCATAGGCGGCTGAAATGGCTGAATTGTATAAGTTAATTTAATGTTAACTGGTAGCTTGCGACGGGGTGATCTCATGTTTTACCTGGCTATTGAAGACAATTATCGCCCTTTATCCTGTGTTCTATGGTGTTTATCCCACTATCAAGGCTGAATCGTTAATATTTTTCGAGTTAACGCCGAAATACTGATTTTTGGCGCTAGATCACAGGCATTATTTTCAGTACGTTATAGACGTTTGTTACTAATTTATTTTAACGGAGTAACATTTAGCTCGTTCATGAGCGGCTTGTGTACCTTGAAACACAGGCAAACCATCATCAATAAAACCGATGGAAGGGAATATCATGCGAATTGGCATACCAAGAGAACGGTTAACCAATGAAACCCGTGTTGCAGCAACGCCAAAAACAGTGGAACAGTTGCTGAAACTAGGTTTTACCGTCGCGGTAGAGAGCGGCGCGGGTCAACTGGCGAGTTTTGACGATAAAGCGTTTGTGCAAGCGGGCGCTGAAATAGTAGAAGGGAATAACGTCTGGCAGTCAGAGATCATTCTGAAGGTCAATGCACCGTTAGATGATGAAATTGCACTGCTGAATCCAGGTACAACGCTGGTAAGTTTTATCTGGCCTGCGCAGAATCCGGAACTAATGCAAAAACTTGCGGAACGTAACGTCACCGTGATGGCGATGGACTCCGTACCGCGTATTTCTCGCGCCCAGTCGCTGGACGCGTTAAGTTCGATGGCGAATATCGCAGGTTATCGCGCTATTGTCGAAGCAGCTCATGAGTTTGGTCGCTTTTTTACCGGACAAATCACTGCGGCAGGTAAAGTGCCGCCGGCAAAAGTCATGGTGATTGGTGCGGGTGTTGCTGGTCTGGCGGCCATTGGTGCAGCAAACAGCCTCGGCGCAATTGTGCGTGCGTTCGATACTCGTCCGGAAGTGAAAGAACAAGTTCAGAGTATGGGCGCGGAATTCCTCGAACTGGATTTTAAAGAGGAAGCAGGCAGCGGCGATGGCTATGCCAAAGTGATGTCGGAAGCGTTCATCAAAGCGGAAATGGAGCTTTTTGCTGCGCAGGCAAAAGAAGTCGATATCATTGTTACCACTGCGCTGATTCCAGGCAAACCGGCACCGAAACTGATTACCCGTGAAATGGTGGACTCCATGAAGTCGGGCAGTGTGATTGTCGATCTGGCAGCACAAAACGGCGGTAACTGTGAATACACCGTGCCGGGGCAAATCTTCACCACTGAAAATGGCGTCAAAGTCATTGGTTATACCGATCTTCCGGGGCGTCTGCCGACGCAATCCTCACAGCTTTATGGCACCAACCTCGTCAATCTGCTGAAACTGTTGTGCAAAGAGAAAGACGGCAACATTACTGTTGATTTTGATGATGTGGTGATTCGTGGTGTGACCGTGATCCGTGCGGGTGAAATTACCTGGCCGGCGCCGCCGATTCAGGTTTCAGCCCAGCCGCAGGCAGCGCAGAAAGCAGCACCGGAAGTCAAAACCGAGGAAAAATGTGCCTGTTCGCCGTGGCGTAAATACGCCTTGATGGCGCTGGCAATTATCCTTTTCGGCTGGCTGGCAAATGTTGCACCGAAAGAGTTCCTCGGACACTTCACCGTGTTCGCGCTGGCGTGCGTTGTCGGCTATTACGTGGTGTGGAATGTATCGCACGCGCTGCATACGCCGTTGATGTCGGTCACCAATGCGATTTCAGGGATTATTGTTGTCGGAGCACTTTTACAGATTGGCCAGGGCGGCTGGGTTAGCTTCCTTAGTTTTATCGCGGTGCTTATAGCCAGCATTAATATTTTCGGTGGCTTCACCGTGACTCAGCGTATGCTGAAAATGTTTCGCAAAAACTAAGGGGTAACATATGTCTGGAGGATTAGTTACAGCTGCATACATTGTTGCCGCGATCCTGTTTATCTTCAGTCTGGCCGGGCTTTCAAAACATGAAACGTCTCGCCGGGGTAACAACCTCGGTATCGCCGGGATGGCGATTGCTTTAATTGCAACTATCTTTGGACCGGATACTGGCAACGTTGGCTGGATCTTACTGGCGATGGTCATCGGTGGGGCGATTGGTATCCGTCTGGCGAAGAAAGTCGAAATGACCGAAATGCCGGAGCTGGTGGCGATCCTGCATAGCTTCGTTGGTCTGGCGGCGGTGTTGGTTGGTTTTAACAGCTATCTGCATCACGACGCGGAAATGGCGCCGATTCTGGCCAATATTCACCTGACGGAAGTGTTCCTCGGTATCTTCATCGGTGCGGTGACTTTCACGGGGTCGGTCGTGGCGTTCGGTAAGCTGTGCGGCAAAATTTCGTCTAAACCGCTGATGCTGCCAAACCGTCACAAAATGAACCTGGCGGCTCTGGTCGTTTCCTTCCTGCTGCTGATTGTATTTGTTCGCACGGATAGCGTCGGCCTGCAAGTGCTGGCATTGCTGATAATGACCGCCATTGCGCTGGTATTCGGCTGGCATTTAGTCGCCTCCATCGGTGGTGCAGATATGCCAGTGGTGGTGTCGATGCTGAACTCTTATTCTGGTTGGGCAGCGGCGGCGGCGGGCTTTATGCTCAGTAATGATCTGCTGATTGTGACCGGTGCGCTGGTCGGTTCTTCTGGTGCCATCCTTTCTTACATTATGTGTAAGGCGATGAACCGTTCCTTTATCAGCGTCATTGCGGGTGGTTTCGGCACAGATGGTTCTTCCACCGGTGATGATCAGGAAGTGGGCGAGCATCGCGAAATCACTGCGGAAGAGACGGCAGAATTGCTGAAAAATTCGCACTCGGTGATCATCACCCCAGGCTACGGCATGGCGGTCGCGCAGGCACAATATCCGGTGGCAGAAATCACCGAGAAATTGCGTGCCCGTGGTATCAATGTGCGTTTCGGTATTCACCCGGTTGCAGGTCGATTACCGGGGCATATGAACGTATTGCTGGCAGAAGCGAAAGTACCGTATGACATCGTGCTGGAAATGGACGAGATCAACGATGATTTTGCTGATACCGACACTGTGTTGGTGATTGGCGCTAACGATACGGTTAACCCGGCTGCGCAGGACGATCCGAAAAGCCCAATTGCTGGAATGCCTGTGCTGGAAGTGTGGAAAGCACAGAACGTGATTGTCTTTAAACGTTCGATGAACACTGGCTATGCTGGTGTGCAAAACCCGCTGTTCTTCAAGGAAAACACTCACATGCTGTTTGGCGATGCCAAGGCCAGCGTGGATGCAATCCTGAAAGCACTGTAACCCTGACGGCCTCTGTGGAGGCCGTTACTCTTTATTGAGATCGCTTAACAGGACGGCGATGCTTTGGCCTCCCGCCGTTTGTTCAAGCGCAATTTTGACAACAATCGTCAACGGCACGGAAAGCAGCATTCCCACCGGTCCTAACAACCATCCCCAAAAAATTAACGACAAAAAAACTACCAGTGTCGAAAGCCCCAACCCGCGCCCCATGATGCGCGGCTCCAGAATATTGCCGAAGACCAGATTAATCAGCAGATATCCCGCCAGCACCAGTAACGCCTCATAGAAACCATTAAACACCAGTACCTGAGCGATAGGGGGGATAGCCGCGAGAACAGAACCAATGTTAGGGATGTAATTAAGCGCGAAGGCCAACAATCCCCAGACAAAAGCGAAGCGAACATCGAGTGCGGCGAGCATCGCCCAGGCGACCAGACCAGTGATGATGCTGATGGCTGTTTTCAGCACCAGGTAATGCGACACACTGTCAATGGCGCGCTGGATCGCCGCCATACCTTCGACCGGGCGCGCCATCATTTGCTGGAGTTTGCCGGGAAGTTGTGGCACTTCGAGCAGCATAAACAACACCGTCAGCAACAATAAAAATATGGATGACATGGCAGTTAGATAACTGCGTCAGCAAGTTGGTGAGCAACGTCATCGCCGCGTTCGGATCAATATAATGCGCCAGTTGGTCAACCGAGATATCAATACCCGCGCGTTGTAACAAAGGTTCCAGAACTTGCAGGGGTTTTATGATTGAGCTGCGATACTGTGGCAAAGTGCGGGTCAGTTCATTGAGCGTTGAGCCGAGATAGGCCAGTAATAGCACCATCGCCATCACGATGATGACCATTAAAATCGACACAGCCAACACACGCGGCACTCGCCAGCGAACCATGCGTTGTACCAGCGGATTAAGAATGACTGCAATAAATAGGGCGAGGATAAAGGGGACGATGATATCGGCGGCAAAACGGATACCGCAGAGAATAATGACCAGCATTCCCAACATAATGACTATTTTTAGGCCATTGAGCGTGATGATCGGCTTTGCCATGCGTATCCCCGTTTTTTCTTCCTTCGCTAATAATATTTTCTTTTTAGCCGTGGCATTATAACGAAAATCAAACTACTCAGGTAAAGAAATGAAAATGTTTTGAGTTAATTCTTAAGCTATGATACAAATCAGACGTGTACAACTACCGAGGACAATTATCATCCGCGATGACGAGAAGCAACACTGCGGATAATTGTAATATTATGGACAATTTGTTCAGGACGTTATTTTCTACATTTACTCATTTCCGTACCTCAACCACCATCTTGCTCGCAGGTGAGCAACACTGGCGCAACGCGCTTTAGTCCCTTCCTCTGCCAAAGCTGGCGCTCTGCGCTGGACTGAATACTTTTCTTTTGGTTTCGCTGAGTCGAGCGAACGTTAAAATAATTCTCTTGCAGGGGAAGGACGATGTATATTTATTGGGTTTTATTAGGTCTGGCTATTGCCACAGAAATTACCGGCACGCTGTCAATGAAATGGGCGAGCGTTAGTGAGGGAAACGGCGGTTTTATTTTAATGCTGGTGATGATTTCGCTGTCATATATATTTCTCTCTTTCGCCGTGAAAAAAATAGCACTTGGCGTGGCTTATGCTCTGTGGGAAGGCATCGGTATTTTATTTATAACGCTCTTTAGTGTTCTGTTATTCGACGAAAGTTTATCGCTGCTAAAAATTGCCGGGTTAACAACCCTGGTGGCTGGGATTGTGTTGATTAAATCGGGTACTCGCAAAGTGCGTAAATCCTCGCTGGAGGTGAATCATGGCGCAGTTTGAATGGGTTCACGCCGCCTGGCTGGCACTGGCAATCGTGCTGGAAATTATTGCTAACGTCTTTTTGAAATTTTCTGACGGCTTTCGCCGTAAAGTCTATGGCTTGCTCTCACTGGCGGCGGTGCTTGCGGCCTTTAGCTCACTCTCCCAGGCAGTAAAGGGCATAGATTTGTCGGTAGCGTATGCGTTGTGGGGCGGGTTTGGTATTGCCGCCACGTTAGCCGCTGGCTGGATCTTGTTTGGTCAACGTTTAAATCGTAAAGGCTGGGTTGGTCTGGTCTTGCTGTTGGCTGGAATGATTATGGTGAAACTTGCATGATGAACACGCTGCCCGACAATGCGGGCAGCGTTTGAAATGTTATTGCCGGGTTAGTTCTTCTAGTTTGTCGCGAAAACCAGTGACAGAAATGGCCCGGTTATCAGCACGCCAGCGATCTTTCGCTGCAGGAGCTGAACTTTGCACCCCAATTAACTGCCAGCCGTCATCAGTATGAAGCATCAACGGCGAACCACTGTCACCCGGTAGGGTATCGCACTGGTGCGACATTACCGAGGTTTGCGCCCAGCCGGTTATTTCGCAATTTTGATGACTGTACAACGTATCGAGATGATCTTCAGGATATCCCGCCTGAGTCACTTTACGACCCGCTGCTTTTAATGCGGCGATAAGCGCGGTTTTATCTCCCTCAAATAACGGCAATGGCGTAATACCCGAAGGCGGATTGCGCAGCACAATCAAACCGAAATCCCACGGCGCGGCTGCGGGGGGAACAATCCAGCCATCCCCATCCGGCTTTAACCGCTTCCCTAGTGTCGGATCAACGCGGCCTTCGATGTCGTGGATCTCATAGCGCCAAAGACCTTTATTCGACACAAAACGCAGCGCAACTGCTTTATCCGCTTTACCCTTCGGCGGCGTTAATAAACAGTGTCCTGCCGTTAATGCCAGGTTCGGCGCAATTAGCGTCGCCGTACATAAATTGCCGCTGGCCGTTTCTAGTTGCCCAACCGCATCCCACGGCGATTGGCTCGTGTTATTTACTGATACACGATCATCATGACCAAAAAATAGGGTGCTGACCTCATTATTGGTCGATTTATGATCGTCCGGTTTATCCGCAAACACAAATGCAGATGTCAGACTAATTGCACCCAGCACTACAGCAATAGTTATACGCATATCATACTCTGGTGAGTAATTATGATTATTAAAAGCAAACCCTCATGAATACTATAGACGGGACGGGATGAAAGTGGGAGTAAAATCAGATAACTACGCTCAGAAAAGATAAAAACGGGTGGCAATCAGGGCACATAAAATAAGGATGATAAGAATGAACTCAAAGCGATAACGGCCCACCATAGTACCCTCCGCTAAAGGCGGTGTTAAACGTTATCCGTTTAACACCGTAATTTTCAGGCGCGAGGGGGCGCGCCATTATTGCTGCCGAAAACTTACGCGGCTGGTTGTACAACTGGTTTTGCAGATTGCTGCTGGCTGTGTTTTTTGCTGTGTTTTTTGGCTGCCTGTGCTTTTTGCTCAGGCGCTTTCTGTTCATTTTTCGCTTTTTTATGATGCTTTTTAGCCGCCTGCGCTTTTTGGGCAGGTGCCGCTTTATGCTGTTTTTTATGATGCGTTGTTTTTGCAGCCGCTGCTTTGGACACTGTAGCCGTCGGAGCCGGCGTGGTCGCAGTTTCTGCAGCAAATGCGACAGAAGAGAGACCCATAGTAGCGGCAACAACCAGAGCTAATACTTTTTTCATTGTCATACCCTCAATTTTGTTTTTTATGCAACCCCACTGCGGGGCCGATGTAATGACTATATCTCTGGAAATGACAGGCTTCCGTGAGTGGTTGGTTTCGGCATGTAACGATATGTACAAAGCGAATAGCGATGACGTGGGAAATAATAACGCATTGTGACGTAAGGAGAATTTCCCACCAATATAGGTAGTATTGAATAACTTAGCTTTTTCACTACCTATAAATCGGTAGAATCACTGTGTATTAGCAATAAATGACACACAGCAAAATGAATCCGCTAATTTGGGTATTTATTATCCTGATGACGTTAGATGCCCTGCGAGAAATGGCAGGCGCTTCGTCTGTTTTAGGGTGGTTATTAACGTTGGGTTGAGCAGGCAATAAGTCCGGACAGTAATTTAACACATCGTCCGGACTTATTTTTTTCAGGCGTGCAGGCGATGATGTAAACGTGTTCCGACCAGAATAGCGACCACCAGCATCAGGGCAATAAATGCACCGACGCCGTTCCAGCCATAGTTATGCCAGAAGACGCCACCTAATGTACCGGCAATGCTTGAACCCAGGTAGTAACAGAACAGATACAGCGAGGAAGCCTGACCTTTGGCGCGTTTAGCACGAGGACCAATCCAGCTACTGGCGACAGAGTGAGCGGCAAAAAATCCGCTGGAGAAAAGCATCATACCGACAAAAATCAGCCACAGTGAGCTGAACAATGTCAGGATAAGACCCAAAAGCATAACACCTGTCGAAAATAACATCACCGGGCCACGACCGAAGCGGGTAGTCATGGTGCCTGCTTTTGGCGAACTCCAGGTGCCTGTCAAATAGACCAGCGATAATAACCCAACCACTGCCTGGCTAACATGCCATGGTGAAAGCATCAACCGATAGCCGATGTAATTAAACAGCGTTACGAATGAGCCCATCAGCAAAAAGCCTTCGACGAATAATAAGGGGAGTCCCCGATCGCGCCAGTGCAGACGGAAGTTAATAAACAGTGTTTTTGGGCGCAGCGAAGAAGGACGGAAATGACGAGATTCCGGGAGAATTTTCCAGAACATTAATGCTGAGGTCAGGGCGAAACAGCCGATAGCCGCCAGCGCAATTCGCCAGTTAAAGAAGTCAGTAAATACACCGCTGATTAAGCGCCCACTCATGCCGCCAATCGAGTTGCCGCTGATATACAACCCCATTGAAAAGGCCACAAAACTGGGGTGGATCTCTTCGCTAAGGTAGGTCATACCAACGGCAGCTACGCCACTTAACGACAGACCAATCAAGGCGCGCATAATCAAAATGCCGTGCCAGCTGGTCATCATTGTCGAAAGTAACGTACAGATGGAGGCCAACAGTAGCGCCGTCACCATCACTGGCTTGCGACCAATGGCATCGGATAGCGGGCCAGTAAACAGCAAACCGATAGCCAGCATCGCCGTTGAAATGGACAGTGAAATACTACTGTTAGCAGGCGTTAAGCCAAATTCTTGCGAAAGCACCGGAAGAATAGGCTGCACGCAATAGAGAAGCGCGAAGGTTGCCAGCCCGGCAGAGAATAGCGCCAGAGTGACACGCATAAATTGCGGTGTACCGCGTTTAATGAATTTGTTTGGCTGGGAAAGGGGTTGCTCGTCAGTGTCGCTTGCCGGAGCGCCATCAACAGTTGTAGTACGACTCACTTGAAATCCTTGCTAATTATGCCTGTGATGTGGGATCAGGAATAGAGTAGGAAAATCGAATTGTTATGTCTAATATATTAATAATCTCAAATAAGATGTTTAAAATATGAATATTGAATTGCGTCACCTCCGTTACTTTGTTGCCGTTGCGGAAGAGCTGCATTTTGGACGCGCGGCTGCCCGCCTGAACATTTCGCAACCGCCGCTAAGTCAGCAGATTCAGGCTCTGGAGCAACAAATTGGCGCGCGACTGTTGGCACGAACCAACCGCAGCGTGCTGCTAACGGCAGCAGGAAAGCAGTTCCTTGCTGATAGTCGGCAAATTCTGTCTATGGTGGATGACGCAGCCTCTCGCGCTGAACGTCTGCATCAGGGAGAAGCGGGAGAGTTACGCATTGGCTTTACCTCGTCGGCACCCTTTATTCGCGCAGTGTCTGATACCTTATCCCTATTTCGCTGCGAATTTCCTGATGTCCATTTGCAGACGCGTGAGATGAATACTCGCGAGCAAATAGATCCTCTTACCGAAGGGACGCTCGATATGGGGTTGTTACGAAATACCGTGTTGCCGGAGACGTTGGATCACGCGGTAATCGTGCATGAACCGCTTATGGCGATGATCCCGCACGATCATCCTTTGGCAAATAAACCGAAGGTAACGCTGGCGGAACTGGCAAAAGAACCGTTTGTTTTTTTTGATCCGCACGTAGGGACGGGGCTGTATGACGACATTATTGGCCTGATGCGGCGTTATAATCTGACTCCGGTCATCACCCAGGAAGTGGGCGAGGCGATGACTATCATCGGTCTGGTTTCCGCCGGTCTTGGTGTTTCGATTTTGCCCGCCTCTTTTAAACGTGTCCAACTCAATGAAATGCGCTGGTTACCTATTGCTGAAGAGGATGCGGTTTCTGAAATGTGGCTGGTTTGGCCAAAGCATCGTGAACAAAGCCCGGCGGCACGAAACTTTCGTATTCAGCTGATGAATGCACTCCGGTGAGGGAAAATTCAGCAAAAAAAACCGAAAAATGTGCTGTTAATCACATGACGAAGTAAAAATTTGACGACGCATATTGAAGTACTTCACCATAACCTACAGATTATTTCGGAGCGCGAAAATATAGGGAGTATGCGGTGGTTGCTGAAAACCAGCCTGGGCACATTGATCAAATAAAGCAGACCAACGCGGGCGCGGTTTACCGCCTGATTGATCAGCTTGGGCCAGTTTCGCGTATCGATCTTTCCCGGCTGGCGCAACTGGCGCCAGCCAGTATCACCAAAATTGTCCGCGAAATGCTCGAAGCGCACCTGGTGCAAGAGCTGGAAATTAAAGAAGCGGGAAACCGTGGGCGTCCGGCGGTGGGGCTGGTGGTAGAAACAGAAGCCTGGCACTATCTTTCTTTGCGCATTAGTCGTGGGGAGATTTTTCTTGCCCTGCGCGACCTGAGCAGCAAGCTGGTGGTGGAAGACTCACTGGAGTTGGCGCTTCAGGACGAATTGCCACTGCTGGATCGCATAATTACTCATATTGATCAGTTTTTTATCCGCCATCAGAAAAAACTCGAGCGTCTGACATCTATTGCCATTACGTTGCCGGGAATTATTGATACGGAAAATGGCATTGTGCATCGTATGCCGTTCTATGAGGACGTAAAAGAGATGCCGCTCGGCGAAGTACTGGAGCAGCATACCGGTGTACCGGTTTATATTCAGCATGATATTAGTGCATGGACGATGGCTGAGGCTCTGTTTGGCGCATCACGCGGAGCGCGCGATGTGATTCAGGTGGTGATTGATCACAACGTGGGTGCGGGTGTGATTACCGATGGCCATTTGTTACACGCGGGAAGCAGTAGCCTTGTGGAGATTGGTCACACTCAGGTCGATCCCTATGGGAAACGCTGCTATTGCGGTAACCACGGCTGCCTGGAAACCATCGCTAGTGTTGATAGTATTCTTGAGCTTGCACAATTACGGTTGAATCAATCTATGAGTTCTATGTTACATGGGCAGCCATTAACCGTGGATTCATTGTGCCTGGCTGCGTTGCAGGGCGATCTGCTGGCAAAAGATATTATTACTGGCGTGGGGACGCACGTCGGGCGCATTCTTGCCATCATGGTGAATTTATTCAACCCACAAAAAATACTGATTGGTTCGCCGCTAAGTAAGGCTGCAGAGATCCTGTTCCCTGTAATTTCTGACAGTATCCGTCAGCAGGCGCTTCCAGCCTACAGCCAGCACATTAGCGTCGAGAGCACCCAGTTCTCTAATCAGGGGACGATGGCGGGGGCGGCGTTGGTAAAAGACGCGATGTATAACGGTTCTTTGTTGATTCGTCTGTTGCAGGGTTAACATTTTTTAACTGTTCTACCAAAATTTGCGCTATCTCAAATTGGGCCAGGAACGCATAACTTAGACTTCCAAAGTTGAATTATTTTCCTGGCTTATATTTGTGAAGCATAACGGTGGAGTTAGTGATGCTGAAGCGTTTCTTTATAACAGGTACAGACACTTCTGTGGGGAAAACGGTGGTTTCCCGCGCATTGCTACAAGCGTTAGCCTCCCAGGGAAAAACGGTTGCGGGGTATAAACCCGTGGCGAAGGGGAGCAAAGAGACACCTGATGGGCTACGTAATAAAGATGCCCTGGTGTTGCAGAGTGTTTCATCAATTGAACTGCCTTATGAAGCAGTCAATCCCATAGCGTTAAGCGAAGAAGAAAGCAGTGTGGCGCACAGTTGCCCGATCAATTACACCCTCATTTCAAATGGTCTGGCTAATCTGACTGATAAAGTCGACCATGTGGTTGTTGAAGGTACTGGCGGCTGGCGTAGCCTGATGAATGACCTGCGTCCGCTCTCTGAATGGGTGGTTCAGGAGCAGCTACCCGTGTTGATGGTGGTAGGTATTCAGGAAGGCTGTATTAACCATGCGCTTCTGACCGCACAGGCGATTGCAAACGACGGACTGCCGCTGATTGGCTGGGTGGCTAACCGTATCAACCCAGGGTTAGCACACTACGCTGAAATCATTGATGTATTGGGTAAAAAACTCCCGGCGCCGCTTATTGGTGAGCTTCCTTATCTGCCTCGCGCAGAACAGCGAGAACTGGGGCAATATATCCGTTTATCCATGCTGCGCAGTGTGCTGGCGGTAGATAGAGTCGCGATGTAACGTCCGCGACATTACTGACGCAATCACACAAGCAATCAATAAACCGGGGAGTAGCTGATACTCCCCGGTCATTTCACATATCATCAGTGTCGACATAATGGGCGCATGTGTGGTCGCAGCCAGAAGTGTTGCCATCCCGGTTAACCCAAGTAAAAGCGTAATTTCTTCGCTGCCAGTAAACCATAACCCCAGGCTCCGGCCATACAACATGCCAATTGCCAGTCCGATAAATAGCGTCGGCGTAAACACCCCCCCAGGTGCGCCGGAACCACTACTGGCCAGCACGGCAACTAGCTTGCAGAGGAAGATCCCGGCAATGACCATAAACAGTGGCGGGGCAGTTAAAAAGGATTGCACCGTACTATAGCCGTTGCCCCACACGGCAGGAGTGAGCAGGGAAAGCAGACCCACGATCAAACCTCCCAATGCCAGTTGCCAGGGCGGCGCAAGTTTAAGATTAACAAAACCCCGATGACTGGCGTTCATTAGCTTTAAAAACAATGGACCGCACAAGCCCATCAACACGCCCGTACTGATAATCAGTGCATAGTCGCGAGTCTGAACTATCACAGAGAGTTGCACGCTGTAGAGCAAAGCATCGCTGTGATTAAGAAGATTGCTAATAAGCAATGCCACTACGGCAGAGATCACTACTGGTCCGAGGGAGGCCAGCATCATGGTGCCAAACAAGACTTCGGCAATAAATAAACTCCCGGCAAGTGGGGCGCGATAGGCTGCTGCCATTCCCGCAGCCGCGCCACAGGCAATCCACAATTTCCACTCTTCACGTGGGGTAAAACGTTGGGCAAACCAGGAGGCAGCAAGTGCCGCCAACAGGATCATCGCACCTTCACGACCAATGGCGCTGCCGCTGGTCACCACCAGCAAAGAAGCGAAGGATTTAATCAGACTGGTGGCGTAATCAAACTGCCCATCGGTTTGTAACGCCTCCATATAATCGGTAGGAGCATGGGGGCGTTGCTGAGAGAGTTTCTGCCAGACCATCAGCAATAAACCTGCCGCCAGTCCGCCGAGCGCCGGCGTTAGCAGTCGTCGCCACGGAGAAAGGTTCGTTGCTGCATTGACCAGACTGCCGGAGTCGTTATTGAGGAACAGCCACTCCAGTAGCAGCATCGCATGACGAAACCCTGCAACGGCAAAGGCCGCCAGAATGCCTACGACCATTGCGATAAGCAGGCGGCGAAACATGGTGCGCAGATCCGGGTAGATGTGTAGATGTTGCATGAGCAGAAATGGCAAATTAAACACGGGGCTCTATTTTGCGGGAAAAGAGACCTGGTGCAAAAGCTGTGCGTGCTGTATGTGGAATTAAACGTGACGTTGTCACTTATTGGATTTGAAAGGCGTGCAGTTTACGCCTTTCGATAATACTAAGGATTATTCAGCGAAACAGGGGTTTTACCGCGACAGGGATCAGCAACTGTGACTGCCATTGTGTCAGCGTTAAACGAGCCAGCTCACCGAGCGCGCGATAAAAAGGGTGTTCCGCCTTTTCGATAAACACGTCAAGAAAACGCGTGGACCACGGTAAAAGATGCCAGGCCAACAACTCTTCACACTCGGTCTGACGACCGTTCTCTGCCAGCCATGCTGCCATCAACAGCAGCGAACCAAAATGATCTTCCGGTTCGTTTTGTTTCATTTCAAACTGAATGCCTTTTTCGCGCATCCATTGACGAAGCGCCAAAGTAGAATCGCCAAACAGCACCGATTCGCGATCCAGCCAGACAGATCCCCACGGAGGAGAGGGTAACGCCCACGGCCCGACAAATAATCGTTGCCATGCCTGACTACGCGACTCTTCACATTCTTCCTTAAAAGCCGTTACCAGCGGCGCTAATGACGTTTGTGATAAAGGCCACTGGGTGACCCAATCGTCACTGGTTAGCGCAGAAACCAGTGGAGAGGCTTCTTTACTCTCAGGAGCGTAATAAAACAGTGCGCCCAGCACGCGCGCTGCGACAGAAAAATTATCTTGTTGTGAGAAATGCGTCATTCCTATCATCCTGAAACGTGCGGTTTACCCCGCACCAATTTGTTAACCTGCGATGGTCATTCCGAGCATTATGTGCAGGCCATAAACGAGCGCACGCCCGATCATCTCAGCAGGTATCCCGGCTAGCGGGCACAGCCAGCGCATAACAATACCACACGGCAGGCCTGATATGTGCGTAAGCATCGTATCAGGCAGCCTCAGGTTTATTAATGCGATTCAGCAGGCTCATTATCATGGGTTGGCTGGGGGTGGGCAGAAACATTACCGCTGGTGGTGCGGGTGTAGAGAATTTTATGCGTGTCGTTAGCGCAATGCCCGACGACCTGTGAATCAGGCTGGTCGACCTGATCATTCGGCACAATACTTAAAGTGAAGCCACTTTCTGGTACGCCGTTATTGATAATGCGCTGTGAAATATCACTTTTTATGCGCTCACATGAATCCGACGCGGCGAGCACTGTGGATGAGGCCAGGGTGAGCAGAAGTGCGGCACTGCAGGCTAAGATTTTCATCATTGGCTCCTTACATGAATATTACTAACTAAGCATAGCATTTCACGTGTAAATTACTGTATTTACTACTATGATTGAGAATCATCTCTACTGTCTGGTGATTGATGTGAATTACAAATTACTGCCATGTTTACTCGCGATAATACTCACAGGATGTGACCGCACAGAGGTAACACTTTCATTTACGCCAGAAATGGCCAGTTTCTCTAATGAATTTGATTTTGATCCGCTGCGTGGACCGGTTAAAGATTTCACTCAGACGTTAATGAATGAGCAAGGGGAAGTGACGAAACGTGTTTCGGGGAATTTATCGGAAGAAGGCTGTTTTGATTCCCTCGAATTACTGGATCTGGAGAATAATACCGTGGTTGCCCTGGTGTTGGATGCAAATTATTACCGGGATGCACAGACACTGGAGAAAAGAGTACGTCTACAGGGAAAATGCCAGTTAGCAGAATTACCTTCTGCCGGGGTAAGTTGGGAAACTGATGATAATGGCTTCGTGGTTAAGGCCAGCAGTAAACAGATGCAGATGGAATATCGCTATGATGATCAGGGTTATCCGCTGGGGAAAACGACGAAAAGTAACGACAAAACGTTATCTGTCAGCGCCACTCCATCAACGGACCCGATCAAAAAACTGGATTACACGGCAATTACTTTACTGAATAATCAACAGGTTGGTAATGTCAAACAGACTTGTGAATATGACAACCACGCGAATCCAGTGGACTGCCAATTAATCATTGTGGATGAGGGAGTAAAACCCGCTGTCGAACGGGCTTACACCATCAAAAATACCATTGATTATTATTAATACTATTGCGCGGTCGGTTTTAGTAGAGTCTGCCCTTGCGTTTTATGTTCCGCCAGATACTGATGCTGGAATATGCACATGCGAATAGCATTGCGATATTGACCGTTAATAAAGAATTCATGCATCAGTTCACCTTCGACCGTAAAACCGAGCTTACGATAAATATGAATCGCTTTCTCATTCTCTTTATCGACAATCAGATAAAGCTTATAGAGATTAAGAACAGTGAAACCATAATCCATCGCTAATTTCGCGGCGCGGGTTGCCAGACCTTTACCCTGGTATTCCGGGGAGATGATTATCTGAAATTCTGCGCGGCGATGGACGTGGTTAATTTCTACCAGTTCCACCAGACCTGCCTTTTCGCCATCGCATTCCACGACGAAACGACGTTCACTCTGATCGTGAATATGCTTATCGTACAGATCAGAGAGTTCAACAAAGGCTTCGTACGGCTCCTCAAACCAGTAACGCATCACGCTGGCGTTATTGTCGAGTTGATGTACATAGCGTAAATCTTCACGCTCCAGCGGACGTAGCTTAACACTGTGGGCGCTAGTCATAACGTGTCCTTACATTCCTTATATCAATAACAGGTTAGGGGATGATTACGCGACCAGTACGACGGTCCAGGCAGCGTAAAGTATTCGGCTCCCAGTAGGCATTAATATTGGCACTCTGCTCGCATTTATCGCGGCTATCAAATGCGGCGTCAGCTTTATCCCATTCTTTCTCGGTGCGTTTGTTGATTTTTTGACGCAGATTACGCGTGTCATTCCATTGCTCTTTTTCCATTGCTGCCTGCTGGCGACTCTGTGCGCTGTCGCCAGATTCAATCACCAGTTTGTTGGTTTCTGCATGGGTAGTTGCGCTAAATGCCAGTGCGCAAGGCAGCAGAAAAGCGAGCAGGCTGAGTTTTTTGCAGAGAGTGATATTCATGATTCATTCCTTACATGAATGGTTAAGGGCGATTTTACACGATCCACTGTGAACGCGAAACGTACCAGAAGGATGTCTATGTTGATGATATTATGTCGCCCTATAAATATACATGATGTCAATGAGTGACAAAGATGATTAAAACAACGTTACTGTTTTTTGTTACCGCTTTGTGTGAAATCATTGGTTGTTTTTTGCCCTGGCTGTGGCTGAAACGGAATGCCAGTGTCTGGTTGTTGGTTCCAGCGGGGATTTCTCTGGCGCTTTTCGTCTGGCTGTTAACGTTGCATCCGGCAGCAAGTGGGCGAGTTTATGCAGCGTATGGCGGTGTTTATGTCTGTACGGCGCTCCTGTGGCTGCGGGTGGTAGATGGGGTGAAGCTCAGTCTCTACGACTGGACGGGAGCGATAATTGCGCTTTGCGGCATGTTGATTATTGTTGCTGGCTGGGGACGCACCTGACTTTTCTGATATGATTAATTATTTTTTATCAATAAGATACGCACTAGTCGAACCCCGGAAAAACAATAAAGCTTGACTGTTTTTAGAACTATTCACGGCGCAAATATGCGCCTTTTTTTGTGATCGCTCTGGCTTTTCTTGATCTCAATACTTGTATGGTAGTAGATCAGTTGCGTAGATTTCATGCATCACGACAAGCGATGCAAGGAATAGAACATGAAGATCGTAGGGGCTGAAGTTTTTGTTACCTGTCCGGGACGTAATTTCGTCACCTTAAAAATCACCACCGAGGACGGTATTACCGGTCTTGGTGATGCCACTCTGAACGGGCGCGAGCTTTCCGTTGCGTCCTATTTGCAGGATCATATCTGTCCGCAACTTATAGGCCGCGATGCCCATCGTATCGAAGATATCTGGCAGTTTTTCTATAAAGGCGCTTACTGGCGTCGCGGCCCTGTCACCATGTCGGCTATTTCCGCTGTTGATATGGCGCTGTGGGACATTAAAGCCAAAGCCGCAAACATGCCGCTTTACCAACTGTTAGGTGGGACTTCCCGTGAAGGCGTAATGGTCTATTGTCATACCACCGGTCACAGTATTGATGAAGCACTGGATGATTATGCTCGTCATCAGGAACTGGGATTCAAAGCCATCCGCGTGCAGTGTGGTATTCCCGGTATGAAAACGACTTACGGTATGTCCAAAGGAAAAGGGCTGGCTTATGAACCTGCGACCAAAGGGCAGTGGCCAGAAGAGCAGTTGTGGTCAACGGAAAAATATCTCGACTTCATGCCAAAACTGTTCGACGCAGTGCGTAACAAGTTTGGCTTTAATGAGCATGTGCTGCATGACATGCACCATCGTTTAACGCCCATTGAAGCGGCACGCTTTGGCAAAAGTATTGAAGATTATCGCCTGTTCTGGATGGAAGATCCTACACCCGCAGAAAACCAGGAGTGCTTCCGCCTCATTCGCCAACATACCGTAACGCCAATTGCGGTGGGTGAAGTCTTTAACAGCATCTGGGACTGCAAACAGCTGATTGAAGAACAACTTATCGACTATATCCGTACAACGCTGACCCACGCTGGCGGCATCACAGGTATGCGCAGAATTGCCGATTTTGCTTCGCTTTACCAGGTACGTACTGGCTCACATGGTCCTTCCGATTTGTCACCAGTCTGCATGGCTGCGGCGTTGCACTTTGACTTGTGGGTGCCGAATTTCGGCGTTCAGGAGTATATGGGCTATTCAGAACAAATGCTTGAAGTCTTCCCGCACAACTGGAGCTTCGATAACGGCTATATGCACCCGGGTGATAAGCCTGGCATTGGTATCGAATTCGATGAAAAGCTGGCGGCGAAATATCCCTACGAACCTGCTTATCTGCCAGTCGCACGTCTGGAAGATGGCACGCTATGGAACTGGTAAGGAGTCATACAATAATGAAAAGTATTTTAATTGAAAAACCGAATCAACTGGCGATTATCGAACGTGAAATTCCGACCCCGGCAGTGGGTGAAGTACGAGTAAAAGTGAAACTCGCGGGAATTTGTGGATCGGATAGTCACATTTATCGCGGTCATAATCCGTTTGCAAAGTATCCGCGCGTCATTGGTCACGAATTTTTTGGCGTGATTGATGCCGTAGGTGAAGGTGTGGATAACGCCAGAGTTGGCGAACGTGTTGCGGTAGATCCCGTAGTCAGCTGCGGACATTGTTATCCGTGCTCAATGGGTAAGCCCAACGTTTGCACAACTCTGGCTGTATTAGGTGTTCACGCTGATGGCGGTTTTAGCGAATATGCAGTCGTTCCGGCGAAGAATGCGTGGAAAATTCCCGATGGAGTGGCTGATCAGTTCGCTGTAATGATCGAACCATTTACCATTGCGGCGAACGTTACCGGACACGGACAGCCGACTGAAGATGACACCGTGCTGGTTTATGGTGCTGGTCCAATTGGTCTGACTATCGTTCAGGTATTAAAGGGTGTTTATAACGTTAAAAATGTGATTGTCGCCGATCGCATTGATGAACGACTGAACAAAGCGAAAGAGAGCGGGGCAGACTGGGTGATTAATAACAGCCAGACAACGCTTGGCGAAATATTCGCTGAAAAGGGCATCAAACCAACATTAATTATTGATGCTGCTTGCCATCCTTCCATTTTGAAAGAAGCGGTTATGCTGGCTTCTCCGGCGGCACGAATTGTGTTAATGGGCTTCTCCAGTGAACCGTCTGAAGTCATTCAGCAGGGAATTACTGGCAAGGAACTCTCTATTTTTTCTTCCCGGTTAAATGCCAATAAATTCCCGGTCGTTATCGACTGGTTAAGCAAAGGGTTAATTAATCCTGATAAATTAATTACCCATACCTTTGATTATCTGCATGTTGCTGATGCCATTTCATTATTCGAAAAGGATCAAAAGCACTGTTGCAAAGTTTTACTCACGTTTTCTGAATAATACCAATAATAGCGAATAAGCAGTACGCATCTTACCTCTTATTTAGAGATAATAATTATGACAATAGAAAAACATGAAAGAAGCACTAAGGATTTAGTGAAGGCAGCGGTATCAGGATGGTTAGGTACGGCACTTGAATTTATGGATTTTCAGTTATACTCGCTCGGTGCAGCGTTAGTATTCCATGAAATATTTTTTCCGGAATCATCAACCGCAATGGCGTTAATTCTGGCAATGGGAACCTACGGTGCTGGTTATGTTGCACGTATTGTCGGAGCATTTATTTTCGGCAAAATGGGCGACAGAATAGGGCGTAAAAAAGTGCTCTTTATTACCATCACCATGATGGGGATCTGTACTACCTTAATTGGTGTGTTGCCGACCTATGCGCAGATTGGTGTTTTTGCGCCAATATTGCTGGTGACGCTGCGTATTATTCAGGGGCTGGGGGCAGGCGCTGAAATTTCCGGTGCTGGTACGATGCTGGCGGAATATGCGCCGAAAGGTAAACGCGGCATTATCTCCTCATTCGTTGCGATGGGAACGAACTGCGGTACGTTGAGCGCAACGGCAATCTGGGCCTTTATGTTCTTTATTCTTAGTAAAGAAGAACTGCTGGCATGGGGATGGCGTATACCGTTCCTGGCGAGCGTTGTCGTGATGGTCTTTGCTATCTGGTTGCGTATGAACCTGAAAGAAAGCCCGGTCTTTGAGAAGGTTAACGACAGCAACCAACCTACAGCAAAACCTGCACCTGTTGGTAGCATGTTCCAGAGCAAATCTTTTTGGTTGGCAACGGGTCTGCGTTTTGGACAGGCAGGAAACTCAGGTCTGATTCAAACCTTCCTTGCTGGTTATTTAGTGCAAACTTTGCTGTTCAATAAAGCAATTCCCACAGATGCATTAATGATCAGTTCTATTATCGGTTTTATGACGATTCCTTTCCTCGGTTGGTTATCTGATAAAATTGGTCGTCGTATTCCTTACATCATTATGAATACTTCAGCTATTGTCCTGGCGTGGCCAATGCTTTCTATTATTGTAGATAAAAGCTATGCACCGGGCACCATCATGGTTGCTCTCATTGTGATTCACAACTGTGCGGTGTTGGGATTATTTGCCCTGGAAAATATTACCATGGCAGAGATGTTCGGCTGTAAAAACCGCTTTACCCGAATGGCAATATCTAAAGAAATTGGTGGTCTTATCGCTTCAGGTTTTGGTCCTATTCTGGCCGGTATTTTCTGTACCATGACAGGAGCCTGGTATCCGATTGCAATAATGATTATGGCTTATTCCGTCATCGGCTTAATTTCCGCGCTGAAAATGCCAGAAGTTAAAGACCACGATTTGAGTGCGCTGGAAGATGCTGCAGAAGATCAACCGCGCGTTGTAAGAGCTGCGCAACCTTCAACAAGTCTGTAAATCCAGAATCCCTTCTCTTAGTGAGGAGGGATTTTTTTATTCATATAACAAACCATTCAGCTTGCCATATTGAAATTAAAGGAATTTTCATGGGAAATAATTTGTTATCAGCCAAAGCGACACTCCCTGTTTATGATCGTAATAACCTGGCGCCCAAAATTGTTCATTTAGGGTTTGGTGCATTTCATCGCGCGCATCAGGGCGTGTATGCCGATATCCTGGCAGCCCAGCATCACAGCGATTGGGGCTACTATGAAATGAACCTGATTGGCGGTGAACAGCAAATCATCGATCTAAAACAGCAAGATAATCTCTATACCGTTGCAGAAATGTCGGCTGATGCGTGGACCGCTCGCGTCGTCGGCGTCGTGAAAAAGGCGCTGCACATACAAATAGATGGCTTAGAAGCCGTGCTGGCCGCGATGTGTGAACCGCAAATCGCAATTGTCTCTCTGACAATCACCGAAAAAGGGTATTTCCACTCTCCGGCGACCGGACAGTTAATGCTGGATCACCCGATGGTAGCTGCCGACTTGCAAAATCCCCACCAGCCGAAAACAGCAACAGGCGTGATTGTCGAGGCGCTGGCTCGCCGTAAAGCCGCAGGACTTCCAGCGTTTACCGTCATGTCATGTGACAACATGCCAGAAAACGGTTACGTTGTGCGTGACGTTGTCACTTCATATGCCAGGGCTGTAGATGTAAAACTGGCGCAATGGATAGAAGAAAACGTGACTTTTCCGTCGACAATGGTGGATCGCATTGTACCCGCAGTGACGGCAGAAACGCTGGACAAAATCGAACAACTTACCGGCGTGCGCGATCCGGCAGGCGTGGCCTGTGAGCCTTTCCGTCAGTGGGTTATTGAAGATAATTTTGTTGCCGGACGCCCTGAATGGGAAAAAGTCGGTGCTGAACTGGTCAGCGATGTACTGCCTTATGAAGAGATGAAACTGCGTATGCTCAACGGCAGCCATTCATTCCTGGCGTATCAGGGCTATCTGGCAGGATATCAGCACATTAACGACTGTATGGAAGATGAAAATTATCGTCATGCAGCACATGCCTTGATGTTGCAGGAACAGGCGCCCACGCTGAAAGTGCAGGGGGTGGATCTGCAAGATTATGCCGATCGACTGATTGAACGCTACAGTAACCCGGCTTTACGCCACCGGACCTGGCAGATTGCAATGGATGGTAGTCAGAAACTGCCGCAGCGGATGCTGGATTCAATTCGCTGGCATCTGGAACATGACAGCACGTTCGATCTGTTGGCACTGGGTGTCGCTGGTTGGATGCGTTATGTTGGCGGTGTTGATGAACAGGGGAATCAGATTGAGATTAGCGATCCGTTACTACCGGTCATTCAAAAGGCTGTGCAAAGTAGCGCCGAAGGGAAAAAGCGTGTGCAGTCGTTGATGGCGATTAAGGCGATATTTGGCGATGATTTGCCGAACAATAGCTTGTTTGTTGCAAAGGTGACGGAAGCGTACTTGTCTTTATTAGCGCATGGCGCGAAAGCGACCGTAGCGAAATATATCGTGAAGTAAAAACAGCAATGCCGCCATCGGCGGCATTCACACGCTTAGTTCATGCCGAGACGAATCAGGTCCAGAGGCGCGAGTTTTTCATCACAACCTTCAACAACCACGGTTTTACCGCGACGGATTTGCTCTGCGGTCAGACCTTCAGTGTCAATCGACAGGATCTTGCCAGTGTGACCGGTGCCGCTAACCATAACACGGCTGCCAGTGGTGATTGCGTTACGGTTACGATCGTAGGTCGTCATAGGTGTTTTCTCCTTTCTGATTTACAGTCGAAGCCCACGTAACGGGCGCAATATAAATACTCCTGTCGAGTGAATATTTTTTTGTTTATGATCAAGTTCACATCTTTTTTGATGCTTGCATGAACCAGAAGAAGGGGATGGACTCTCACCCCGGATGGGATGAGAGGAAATGAATTACTCTTCGCTAAACCAGTCGCTATTTTCCTGGCGGATCAGCTGCACGGATTCACTTATTTCCTGCAAATGCAGAGTCATTGCTTTTTCTACCGCATCGCCATCATGTTTTTGTAGAGCAGTAAAAATATCCATGTGTTGACGTAATAACATATCGGGCGGCGATACGTGGTCAAAGCTCATATAGCGCACGCGGTCAACCGTTGCTTTCAGGTTTTCAATGGTGTCCCACGCAAGCTGACAGTCGGCAATCTGCGTCAGAATTTGATGGAAGTTATCATCCAACTCAAAAAAATCATCCAGCTGTTTGCGTTCAATGGCAATACGTTGTTGGTGGAGATTTTGCTCAAGCTGATAGCACTGGCTATCGGTAATCATGGTCGCCGCCCGGCGGGCAACGGCACACTCAATAGCCTGACGAATAAAACTACCATTGCGTACCTGAGTCATGGAAATTTTATTGACGTAGCTGCCACGCTGCGGGCGAATTTGAATCAGGCCGTTTTCTGCCAGTTTAATGAAGGCTTCACGAACCGGCTGGCGTGACACATTGAAACGAACAGAAACTTCTTTTTCCGACAACGGTGTGCCCGGAGGGATCAGGCAATGGACAATGTCGCGGCGAAGAATACGATAAATTTGCTGATTGACAGGTTGTGTGGGATTAAGTTGCGTTTCGACGGTCATTCGTTCTTGCTTGTGAGTGGGTTAACTGCGTGAGTCTACCACTTTTTTGTGACAAGCAATAACCCGGCGGTTAAGCCGGGTATAAAAATTAATGGCGATGGACATTCAGTCCGGCATAGCTTTGGGTAACCGGCATCATTTCCAGAGTATTGATGTTGACGTGAGCAGGGAGTGTGGCAACCCACCAGACTGCTTCGCTGACATCTTCTGGCGTCAGCGCAACGGTGTTTTGATAGGTTTTCTCCGCTTTATCGTCGTCGCCTTTAAAGCGGACATTGGAAAACTCGGTGCCACCCACCAGACCTGGCTCGATGTCGGTGACACGCACTGCCGTACCATGCAAGTCAGTGCGCAGATTCAGGCTGAACTGACGAACAAACGCTTTTGTCGCGCCATAAACGTTACCACCAGCATATGGCCAGCTACCCGCCGTTGAGCCAATGTTAATAATATGACCATGATTACGCTCGACCATGCCAGGCAGGACAGCGCGGGTCATATACACCAGGCCTTTATTGTTGGTATCAATCATGGTTTCCCAGTCTTCAACGCTGGCTTTATGTGCAGGTTCCATACCCAGCGCCAGTCCAGCATTGTTTACCAGAATATCGATATTACGCCACTCGGCAGGAAGCGAAGTCAGCATCTCTTCAATGGCGGCGCGGTTGCGAACGTCCAGTTGGGCGATATACAAATTATCGCCCAGTTCGTCTTTTAACTCCTGCAACCGTTCCTGGCGACGGCCAGTGGCGATAACTTTATGCCCTTGTTGAATAAAACGACGCGTAATGCATTCACCAAAACCTGCCGTTGCTCCAGTTACTAAAACGATCATCTCACTGTTCCTCAACGATTTTGTGTGTCAATAACATAGCACGTGATGCTTAAGAGCGGGTAATACTGGTTTGTAAGATTGCACTCCGTTATTAGTAAGCCTACGCTATGGAACACCTCGTTTTCAGGAGTAGAAAATGTCAACGACGAATCCTTTCCTTACGCAGAGTACTCTGCCGTATATGGCTCCCCATTTTGATCAGATTGAAAATCAACACTATCGCCCGGCATTCGATGAGGGGATGCGGCAAAAGCGGGTTGAGATAGAGGCGATAGCTTTAAACCCGCAGACGCCCGATTTTAATAACACTATTCTGGCTCTCGAAAAGAGCGGGGAATTACTCACTCGTGTTACCAGCGTCTTCTTTGCCATGACCTCGGCGCATACTAATGATGAATTACAGCATCTTGATGAACAGTTCTCGGCGGAACTGGCGGAACTGGCGAATGATATCTACCTGAATGGTGAATTATTCGCGCGGGTAGATGCTGTCTGGCAGCGGCGCGAAACGCTGGGTCTTGATAGTGAATCTATTCGTTTGGTTGAAGTTATTCATCAACGTTTTGTTCTTGCCGGTGCCAAACTTGAAGATGCTGATAAAGCAAAATTAAAAGTGCTGAACACAGAAGCCGCAACCCTGACCAGTCAGTTTAACCAGCGATTATTAGCCGCGAACAAATCCGGTGGGCTGGTGGTTGACGATGTTCAGCAACTGGCAGGCATGAGTGAGCAAGAAATTGCGCTGGCGGCTGAGGCGGCTCGCGAGAAAGGTCTGGAAAACAAATGGCTTATTCCATTGCTGAATACCACGCAACAACCGGCGCTTGCGGAACTCCGCGATCGTTCTACACGTGAAAAACTGTTCACTGCGGGGTGGACACGTGCGGAAAAAAACGATGGCAATGATACTCGTTCCATTATTCAACGGCTTGTGGAGATCCGCGCCCAACAGGCGAAACTACTTGGTTTCCCTTATTATGCCGCATGGAAAATTGCCGATCAGATGGCAAAAACACCAGAAGCAGCACTCAACTTTATGCGGGAAATTGTTCCGGCGGCACGTCAACGTGCGAGCGATGAATTAGCGTCTATACAGGCGGTTATCGATAATCAGCAGGGCGGGTTCAGCGCCCAGCCGTGGGACTGGGCATTTTATGCTGAACAGGTGCGGCGGGAGAAATTCTGTCTCGATGAGGCGCAGCTTAAACCTTATTTCGAATTAAACACGGTGTTGAATGAAGGTGTATTCTGGACCGCCAATCAGCTCTTCGGTATTAAGTTTGTCGAACGTTTTGATATTCCTGTTTACCATCCTGATGTCCGCGTATGGGAAATTTTTGATCATAATGGCGAGGGACTGGCGTTATTTTACGGTGATTTCTTCGCCCGTGATTCAAAAAGCGGCGGCGCATGGATGGGTAATTTTGTAGAGCAATCTACGCTCAATGAAACACGCCCGGTAATCTATAACGTTTGTAATTATCAGAAACCGGCAACAGACGAACCCGCATTGTTGCTGTGGGACGATGTTATTACATTATTCCATGAGTTTGGGCATACGTTGCACGGTCTGTTTGCCTGCCAGCGTTATGCCACGCTTTCTGGCACCAATACACCACGCGATTTTGTCGAATTTCCTTCGCAAATCAACGAGCATTGGGCAATGCATCCGCAGGTATTCGCGCGCTACGCCCGGCATTATCAGACCGGGAAAGCAATGCCGGAAGAGTTGCAACAAAAAATGCGTAATGCCAGCCTGTTCAATAAAGGTTATGAGATGAGCGAACTGCTTAGCGCCGCACTTCTTGATATGCGCTGGCACTGTCTGCAAGAGCATGAAGCGATGCAGGATGTGAATGATTTCGAACTGCGGGCGCTGGCGGCGGAAAATATGGATCTTCCCGCCGTACCGCCACGTTATCGCAGCAGTTATTTCGCCCACATTTTTGGTGGTGGATATGCGGCGGGATATTACGCCTATTTGTGGACGCAAATGCTGGCAGACGATGGTTATCAATGGTTTATCGAGCAGGGCGGCTTAACGCGTGAGAATGGGCAACGTTTTCGCGAGGCGATTCTTTCCAGAGGCAACAGCGAAGATTTAGAACGCCTGTATCGTCAATGGCGCGGTAAGGCACCACAGATTGCACCGATGTTGCAACATCGCGGGCTGGACGTCTAATTTTCTGTAAATATGGCTGGTCTGGCGTGAAGCCAGGCCAGAACGTCACTCCAGTAATTTCAAAAGCTGCGCCAGTGCAAATCGAACCGCCAATGCTAATACCGTTTCGCAATCGCCATCAAAATGCATAACCGCAGTATGCATTTTTCCTTTAATATTCCATGCGAACCAGACTGTGCCTGCGGGCGTACCATCCTGCCCACCTTCAGGCCCACCGTAGCCGGTAATGGCAATACTAATATCGACATCTGCGCGCTCTTTGGCACCAGTTGCCATTTCTGTCGCTATCTTCTCGCTCACTGCCGTATATTTCTCAAGAGATTGCTGACTGACGCCAAGGATTTTCATTTTGGCTTGATCGGTAAAGGTGACAAAGCCTGCGCCGTAAAACTTTGGTGTGTCTTCAGCAGCACACAGCGCGCAAGCCAACTTACCGCCAGTGCATGATTCGGCGGTAGTTAAGCGTAATTGATCAGCGATAAGTCTTTGGCTCAACGCGGATGTCAGGTTTTCAATGGTATCGCTATCTGCAAGTTGTGCAATTTTATTGCTATTAATGTTCATCGTTGTTTGTCCACGCTATTAGCTGCAAAGGTGATTTGCCTTTTTTGTATGTTCTATCACTATAATAAAAATCAAATTTATAAAGCCGATTATTCTGAAAATATATTTAAGATTAAAACACAGCTTTCTTT